>RHAY01000046.1 GCA_010031285.1 Methylophilaceae bacterium
TTCAGCTTCATTTTGAGCTTTACAAGCTAAGCTATAGTCATTATTTTTAACTGCAATAACAGCAAGATTCTGTAATCGAGCGGCACGCTCTAATTCTTGAATCTTACTTTTACCAACAATATAGTTTGCAGAAGCAACAGTGGCTGATATAGCTGCAATCGCTGCTAATCCGTATGTTAATCCTACTAACTTTTTCATTACTTAATTTCCTCCTTCTGAGTTGATGTTAAAAAATTTATATAGGGATTATTTAAAGTTTTTCAAGACAAATTGATTAAAAAAAAGTTCCTATAGTAAACCCTTGAAATTTTTTACAAGCATCCCCATTTTTCCGTCAAGTTCATAACGAACTACTCTATGCCTAATGGGTAGAGTTTGTTTAACTTGCTTATTTTAAGAAGGAGAATTTTATGAAAGTTTCATTTGGTCAACTTTATCCAACCACACTTGGATTTGAGAGAATGTTTAGAGATCTAGAAAGTATGCTGGATGATGATTCGCCTAGTCGATACCATAGAAGTCAAAGGTGCCGAATATAAAGATGGCATTCTAAGAATTGGTTTAGAGAATATTATTCCCGAATCTCAAAAACCAAAGAAGATTGAAATTTCATCATTACATCAATTCACGCAGCCTAAAATTGAAGTAAAAGAAAAAGAAGTGAAAGCTGCTTAATCTAAGCATGCTTAAAAAAAGCCACTCATAGATTCAACAATAGCTTGTCGATTTGCTACAGCTTTTTCAGCAACACCCAAACAAAAGTTACCTTTATCTTCAAGAAAAGTTTTCTTTGAGGATGAGGTTAGATTTGAATTTGATAAATAGGAATTAAAAAATAAATAAATCAGCGAGAAAAATACAATAAAAAGAATAAAAATTATGACTAGTTTTCTCATAGTTTTACCCCTTAATCTCTAAATCTAGAGCTTGAAATTTTAAATAAGTGAATATCTTACAGCATTTGTCATTAATGGAGAGGCACAAGGTTTCTGGATTTTGCCAGGGCTTAACATAAAGGTGTGTTGCAAAAGATTATCTGCAATATAATTATTTTGATGAAACATATCCTTGTTTATGCTGATTCTATTTCATGGGGAATTATTCCTATGTCTCGAAATCGCTTTCCTTTTCATCAAAGATGGCCTGGTATTCTCGAAAATAATCTTAATAAAGTAGGGAAAGATGTTCGTGTAATTGAAGATTGTCTAAATGGTAGACGCACTATGTACCATGACCCTATTAGACCTGGTCGCAATGGCCTGATTGGGTTATCAGAACGCATTGAAGTTAATTCTCCGCTTGAATTAGTTATCTTGATGTTAGGTACCAATGATTTTCAGGTTAATCATGCACATACTGCTAAAGATGCTGCAAAAGGTATGAAAGCATTGATCGATGAAATTCGCCACACTAATCTCGAACCAGGAATGCACATTCCAAAAATACTTGTCATAGCCCCTCCACCTATATTAGAACCAAAAGGTGATATTGCAATAAAATTTATAGATGGCGATAAAAAATGTCTAGGGCTCGCAGCAGTATACGAGCAATTATGTAAAGAAGAAAAATGTGATTTTTTTGATGCTGGTAAAGTTACTACTTCTAGTCTAGTCGATGGTGTTCATTTTGATCTTGATCAGCATTTAATCTTTGGCCATGCAATAGCAGAATATGTTAAAACTTTTATTTAAGATACGAGCATTTACTTCTTCAAAACCTGAAAAGGATAAAAAGGGATGTGTAAGCTAACTAGGCTCATTTTGGACATGTCATTTGGTTGAACTTTTACTTGCAGGGGCGTATCCTAAGTATGTGAAATTTATTAAGAAATATCTAATTTTGTGTTTGCTATTTGTGATGCCACTTCAGGGTATTGCAGCTAGTGCCATCAAACTAAAGAACATAAACATTCTAAAGAAGTTCAAAGCCATAACGCTTCTCATCATTGCTTATCATTCTGTGCTCAAGTTGGTATGGCGGCATTAACTCAGGATACTAATGTTGTATTTTCTCAAGATAACGACATTGTTTATAACCAGTATTTACATCATTACAATTCTGTAATTCTTCCTCACATTCAAAGACCACCCATTAGCTTTTCTTAAAAAATAGTTTTGGGCTTTTTAAAGCCTTATTTTTATTATTTAAGGAAATCTATGTTTACTTATAAATTTAGATTATGGGTTCTACCTTTAATCTTATTATCAAGTCATTTAGCATTGGCAGCTCCTATGGGTTTTGAGGGTTCTGTCATGACTATGGGTGACTTCAATCAAAATTGGCGAGAAGTGGGGTTTAATTATGCAATCACTTCACGTGATGCTTTGGGATTAAATCATTTGGAGTTTCGTTCAGATGATCACCAAGATAAACGTGTGGTTGATACGGTTAATTACACTCGCTTATTATCTCGTTGGAACTTAACAGATGCTCAGAGTAATCTTTGGTTGTTTATGGGTTTAGGTCAAATACGAGAAGGTCATATTGCTGATGGTGTTGAAGCTAATACTAATAGCTTTGTGACTTCACCAGGTTTTCAGTTTGATTATGAAACGAGACGTATTTACTTTGCTACAACTCATAAACTTTATCGCGCCACTAACCTAAATCACGACACAACATCAATTCGTGCGGGCTTCTCTTTTTACGAAGCTGATTACGATCAAACTCAGCCGTGGTTTATTTTAGAGACCAAATATACCAATCAGATCTCAGACAAGATTGAAGTGATACCAAGGAGTATTTATGAAACAGTTATTACTTTTAGTAGTAGGTTTAGGATTATCTTTAACAACTTTTGCGACACCGTCTTATAAAGTGACAGTCAATGGGATGGTATGTTCTTTTTGTGCGCAAGGTATAGAAAAGAAGATGAAAGCATTACCTGAAACGAAAGGGGTATATGTGGAATTAAAAAATCATCTTGTGGTGGTTGAAGCAAAAGATGGTTTAACTATATCGCAAGACACGATTAAAAAAATCATTAAAGATGCAGGCTACGAAGTTAAAAGTATCGAAGTTAGTGATCATCCTATTGAGCATATTAAGTCAGGCATGGATAAATGATGACAAAACATCACTTACATCCTAATCTAGTCAAAACAAAACACTTGTCTTACTTAAGTTTATTTACATCTGGTGGCACACTCATTTGTTGTGCCTTACCAGCCTTGCTTGTAGGTTTAGGTGCTGGTGCTGTGATGGCCTCACTCGTGAGTTCTGTGCCACAGATTGTCTGGTTTTCAGAGCATAAATTAGGTGTATTCATATTTGCTGGAATAATGTTATCTATATCGGGTTTTCTGCAATGGAAAGCGAGATCTTTACCTTGTCCAAGTGATAAAGCGTTAGCTGAAATTTGTAATAAAACTAGAGTAAAATCATTACGAGTTTATTATTTTTCAGTGACAGTATTTTTAATAGGTGGCTTTATGGCTTTTGCAGCACCTTGGTTAATAAGTTAATTTTATAAAGGAGAAATAACATGGAACATATGATGGGTGAAGCACACTGTTGGCATATGGTTTTTATATGTTTACTAATGACTACATTTTTAGTTTTAGGAATAGCATCTTTTATTAAGTATTTATTTTTTAGTAAAAAGAAATAGTAAATCAGAGCGTAAAAAAGCCACTATAAAATAGTGGTTTTTTTATTTGATCAATTCTGTTAGATACACCTTTTAATTATCATCTGCTTGAACCTTTTAGCTAATCTCCCAAAATGGGATAATTACAGTATTTTTTAAGATTGAAGAAGGTTTGGGAGTGTTAAAAGTAGAGAAGAAAAAAAAGGTGCGTGAATAAAGAATCAAAAAGCTAGTAAGATACACTGATGAAAAAAATTATTTCCATTTTCTTAATAGTTATTCTTTATTCCTGTCAAACAATACCTTCTGCAGATTTACCCATTTCAAGTGTAGGAAAAAATCCGCAATTACCTGAACCAAGTCCATCAATAATTCCAACGGTCATTATTGCAAAAGCCTCACAATGGTCGCTGGTTATATGTCTTGCCTAATGGGGATGTATTAGTTGCACAATCTAATAAACAACCACCTAAAAAAACATCAAGTTTAAAAGACCTTGTTGCAAAATATATTATGAAACGCGCTGGGGCGGGGATTGATAGCCCAGATAAAATAAGTCTTCTTCGAGATAAAAATAGTGATGGTATCGCAGAATATTCAAGCGATTTTTTAACAGAATTACACTCACCCTTTGGTATGGCATTAATCGGTAACGATCTATATGTTGCTAATACTAATGCGGTTATGCGTTTCCATTATGAGTTAGGGGATACAAAAATTGATATAAAAAAATATCCTCCTGAAAAAATAGTAGATTTACCAGAGGGTGATATTAATTATCACTGGACTAAAAATATTATTGCATCACTTGATGGTACCAAACTTTTTGTGACTATCGGATCTAATAGTAATATTGGAGAAAATGGCTTAAGCCAAGAACAAGATAGAGCTGCAATTCTAGAAGTTGATCTTAAAACAAGACAAAAAAGAATGTATGCATCAGGCCTCAGAAATCCTAATGGGCTTGCATGGCAACCTTTAACAAATCAATTATGGACAGTTGTTAATGAAAGAGATGAATTAGGTAATGATTTGGTGCCTGATTATTTAACTTCAGTTGATGATGGTGATTTTTTTGGATGGCCATATGTATATTATAAAAATCATCGAGATCCTCGAGTAAAAGAAATTATGCCAAAAAACTTAAACTTACGATCACCTGATTATGCATTAGGATCTCATGTAGCAGCTCTAGGATTAGTTTTTTCTAATGCATCACAATTTACTGCACCTTATAACAATGGGGTATTTGTAAGTGAACATGGGTCGTGGAATAGAAAACCTTTTGTAGTTGAAGATGAAGCTTATGGAAGGCCGGTAGGAGTAGTTATTGATAAAAAAGGAAACCTTCTTATTGCCGATGATGTCGGTAATCGTGTTTGGCGTGTGACTCCAAAGTAGTCCTGATTTCTAGAATATTATTGTTGGAACTACTCCTAAGCAATTTAATCATAAACAATATGATACAAAAAATTAAACACCATAAAGCCTCTAGCTTTTCAGATTATTTTGCACTGAGCTGTACTAAATTTCTCCGTTTTTTTGCCGACACCTTCTTTGCTGGACGTTATGGACATAGGGCTGTGGTTTTAGAAACTGTAGCTGGAGTGCCAGGGATGGTGGGTGGGACTTTACAACATCTGAAATCTTTAAGAAGAATGCAAAATGACAATGGTTGGATTAGGGCGCTGCTTGATGAAGCTGAAAATGAGCGTATGCATTTAATGACATTTATTGAAATTGCAAAACCAAATACCTTCGAGAGATTTTTAATTATCTTGGCACAAGGCATTTTTTATAATTTATTCTTTTTGCTTTACCTAATTTCATCCAAAACAGCACATCGTTTAGTTGGTTATTTTGAAGAGGAAGCAGTTTATAGCTATACAGAATATTTGCATGGTGTTCAGCTAGGTAAGTATGAAAATATTCCAGCACCTAAAATAGCTATTGATTATTGGCATTTAAAAAAGAGTGCACGATTAA
>RHAY01000047.1 GCA_010031285.1 Methylophilaceae bacterium
CCTCTTTTGGATATTGGCGGTATTCCTATGGTAATTCATGTTGTAAAGCAATCATTGAAAAGTAAGGCTAATGATGTTGTGGTTGCAACTGATGATCAAAAGATTTTTGATACTGTTGAAAAATTTGGTTTTAAAGCCATTATGACTAATATCAATCATAAGTCGGGCACTGACCGCACAGTAGAAGTTGTTAATTTGATGGGTTGGTCAGACGAGGTGATTGTCGTTAATGTTCAGGGTGATGAGCCTCTTATTAACCCCTCATTAATTAATCAAGTTGCAGAGTATTTAGATCATCATAAAGACGTTTTTGTCTCTACAGCGTGCCATTCAATCTCAAATCACAATGATTTTATTAACAAAAGATGATCGGAAAAGAAGGATTTTATAAACACATTGGTATATATGCTTATCGCGCTAAATTTCTAAAGAACTATAAAGATATTTTGCAGGCCGAATTGGAAGATATTGAAAAGCTAGAGCAGCTTAGAATTCTTTATGCAGGTTATAAAATTGGCGTTGTAGCATCAGTTGACAACCCAATGATTGGTGTTGATACACCTGAAGATCTTGAAAAAGTTCGAAAGCTGTTTTCTAATTAAATAGCAGATTCGCCTGTTTCGCCCGTTCTAATTCTTACCACTTCCTCTATATTACTGACAAAAATTTTACCATCACCAATTTTGCCTGTATGCGCGGCAGCTGATATTGCTTCAATCACTTTTTTAACCATTTTGTCTGAAACAATAATGTCTAATTTTATTTTAGGTAGAAAATCAATTACATATTCAGCACCTCTGTATAGCTCGGTATGACCTTTTTGCCTTCCGAAGCCTTTTACTTCGGTCGCTGTAATTCCGTTTATACCAATCTCAGAAAGAGCCTCTCTCACTTCGTCTAATTTAAATGGCTTGATTACTGCTTCAATTTTTTTCATTTGTTTTTCCTCTTTTATGCATTAGTGTTTAAAGGTAATAGGATATCTTCTATCTTTACCAAAAGCTCTATGAGTAATTTTTGGACCTATTGGACTTTGAGCTCTTTTAAATTCGTTATTATTAATTAACTTTACAACGTGATTTACATTTTTGGTCTTAGTTCAGCTGTAGGCAGTCTCTTGATTATTTCATTTGGAATGATTGTAGATATTGAATTTCTATAATGCGCAAGTCTATAAACCCACGTTTTTGGTACATCCTTAAGAAGTGCGAATCCTCCGACCATATCACCATAGAGAGTCGAATAACCTACCGCTGTTTCGCTTTTATTACTTGTCGATATTACAAGGCCATTAAATTTATTAGACAGTGCCATTAATAAAACACCTCTAATTCGAGCTTGTAAATTTTCTTCAGTGGCATCAAAAGGTTTATTTTTAAACTCATTTGATAATGTTTTTCTAAAAAGCTTGTAAATAGATTGAATACTGATTTCTTTATAATTCACCCCAGTATTTTTAATCATTCTTCTAGATTCTGTAATGCTTATTTTTGCCGTAAATTCTGAGGGCATCATCACCGCTGTAATATTTTTTTTATCAAATGTGTCATATGCTAACGCTAAAACCAAAGCAGAATCGATGCCACCAGATAATCCTATAAATAGGTTTTTAAAATTATTTTTAACTACATAATCTTTGAGTGCTAATTTAAGCGCCTCATATAGATGAGCTTCTTTACTGTATGAAGTTTTATAGTGATTATATTTAGTGATTGTTTTTGAAAAAATACTAATAACTGCTGTTTCTTCTTTAAAGAAGGATGATTGATGCAAGAGCTTTGCGTCTTTATTGACAACAAAAGATCCCCCATCAAATATAAGCTCATCCTGACCCCCAATTGCATTGAGGTAAATCACAGTAGATTTAGTTTCTTGGGCTAATTTAGCAATAACTTTGATTCGAGTATCAGATTTTTCTATTTCATAAGGAGATGCATTAATTACGATAATGCCATCCACAGATTTTTTCTTAAGTAATTTGCCTGGTGAAACACTCCATGCATCTTCACAGATTAAGAGACCAATTTTTAAACCTTTATGCGTAAAAATAAATTCTTTTTCACCTGGCTCAAAATATCTATTTTCGTCAAATACGCCATAATTAGGAAGGGTTTGCTTGAAATAGGTACCTTGAATTTTTCCATTAAAAAGTAAGGAGGCTGCGTTATAAATTTTACTGCCTTTTTTTAATGGATGCCCTACGATCATTTTGATGGAGGGCATAGCTTTTGCAATTTTTTTTAAAGCTTTCGAGCACGCATCAAGAAAATCTTCTCTTAAAACAAGATCCTCAGGTGGATAGCCACATATGGAAAGTTCGGGAGTAATAAATAGCTCAGCACCCCTGATAGAAGCTTCTTTAGCACGCTTAATGATCAGGTTACTATTATTTTCAATATCACCAACAAATGAATTTATTTGCGCTAGTGCTATTTTCATATTGATTAGTAACTGCCACCCGCATTTTTGATTAGATCAACAATTTCAGTATTTTTAGCTTTAAGCGCATATACAAGCGCTGTTAATCCATAACGATCTTTTGCTTTTAAATTAACTTTTGCGTCAATGAAAAGTTGAATCATTTCTTTGGATTTATTGGCTACAGCGTAATGAATAATTGGTGTGCCATCAGAATCTTTACGATCGATATTAGCGCCACTTCCGACGAGGATTTTAGCGACGGCTAAGTGATTTTTCTTAGTAGCCCAAGTCAGAGCTGTCCAATTAAATTGATCTTCATAATCAATTTTTACGCCACGTTTTATAAAGAGAGTTACTGCGTCTGTATTACCTTCTCTCGCGGCATACATAAGAGGACTACATTTATATTTATCTACAATATTTGCATCAGCGCCATGATCAAGTAATATTTCAATTGTTTTAATATCACCATTCTTAGCTGCATACATTAAAACAGTTTGCCCGGCATCGTTGGTGTTATTGGGATCAATACCATGCTTAATTAAGAGGTCTACTGTGTCATGAAATCCTGATATAGCGGCTAATCCATATGCACTCCATCCATCATTGTCTCTTATTTTCGGATCTGCTCCATTGTCAAGTAGTAACTTAGCTGATCGGACATAATTTTTTTTGGCTGCGAACATTAGTGCAGTCCAGCCATTGTTTTCAGTTGCATTTACTGCCGCACCTTTTTTGATTAAAAGTGCCACAATCTTATCCATATCTTTTCTTGCGGCATACATTAATGCTGTGACACCATCTTCATCTTTAGTATTTGGATTACCACCACTTTCTAAAATAGCGCTAACTGTTTCAATATCACCTTTTGAGGCCGCAGTTAAAAGATAATTTACAGACTCTTCAGCATATGCAATTGATGCAAATAAAGAAGTAACTAAAAGAAAAACGAAAAGAAATTTTTTATACAATTTTTATTTTTTTAATAAGGCTTGTATGGTAAGTCCCATGTCTGCAGGTGATTTAGACATGCTGACCCCGACTTTTTCTAATGCTTTGATTTTATCTATTGCAAGACCAGAACCCTGAGAAATAATGGCCCCTGCATGACCCATTCTTTTTCCTTCGGGCGCTGTAATGCCGGCAATATAACCCGCAATAGGTTTTTTAATATGTTGTTTAATATATTCAGCAGCTACTTCTTCATCTGATCCACCAATTTCGCCGACTAAAATAATGCCGCTGGTATTTTTGTCTTCCTCGAACATTTGTAAGCATTCGATAAAATTAAGTCCTTTGATAGGGTCTCCACCAATACCAACACAGGTACTCTGACCCAAACCAAGCATAGTGGTTTGCTGAACAGCTTCGTAAGTTAATGTACCTGATTTTGAAATAATACCAATTGATCCAGGTAAATGAATGCTACCAGGCATGATACCAATCTTGCACTCCCCAGGAGTAATCACACCAGGACAGTTAGGTCCAATAAGCTTTGATTGATTAGCGCGAATAGCTGCCTTCACATTAATCATGTCTTGAATGGGAATGCCTTCTGTAATACATACGATAATTTCAATACCTTCTTCTGAAGCTTCAATAATTGAGTCTGCAGCATAAGCAGGGGGGACGTATATTACCGTAGCGTTCGCACCCGTTGTTTTAATAGCATCTCTTACTGTGTTAAATACAGGTAGATTGAGATGAGATGTGCCACCTTTTCCAGGCGTAACACCACCTACTAGTTGTGTACCATAAGCGAGTGCTTGTTCCGAGTGAAAGGTTCCCTGTTTGCCAGTAAAGCCCTGGCAAATTACTTTGGTAGATTTATTAATCAGAATAGACATGTTATTTTTTTATAAGGCTAGTTGCGATAGTTGCCGCTTCAGTAAGTGTATTTGCAGCTTTGATATTTAAGCCACTTGTTTGTAAAAGTTTTTTGCCAAGATCAACGTTGGTACCTTCTAACCTAACTACAATAGGTATTTGGATACCAACTTCTTTCACTGCGGAAATAATACCTTCTGCAATAATATCGCAACGCATAATACCGCCAAAAATATTAACTAAAACAACTTGTACGTTCTTGTCATCAAGAATAATTTTAAAAGCTTTCGCAACTGTTTCAGCAGTAGCTCCGCCACCAACATCTAAAAAGTTTGCAGGCTCTCCACCATAAAGTTTAATAAGATCCATGGTGGCCATAGCCAGACCTGCGCCATTGACCATACAGCCAATATTGCCATTTAGTGCAATGTAATTTAATCCGGCGCCAAAAGCCTCAGCTTCTTTAGCATCATTTTGTGACCAATCACGAAGTTCAGCTAATGTTTTTTGTTTGTAAAGTGCATTGTCATCAACGTTTATTTTGCAATCGAGCGCAATTATTTTTTTATGAGAAGTGATCACGAGCGGATTAATTTCTAATAGCGCCAAATTATTTTCAATAAAAACTTTAAAAGCACTTCGGGCAAACTTAACAAAATCATTAATCATTTCATTTGCTAAACCTAACGCAAAGGCAATATTTCTTGATTGAAAATCCATGAGGCCGTTAATAGGACTGCATGTTTCTTTAATAATTTTTTCAGGATTGTCTTTAGAAATTTCTTCAATTTCCATACCGCCAGCGGAAGATGCAATGACGACAATTTTTTCTGATTGCCTATCAACTAATATAGAAAAATATAATTCTTTTTCGATGTCGCATGACTCTTCGATAAGAAGTGCATTTACGGGCTGACCATCCGGTTTATTTTGATAGGTGACAAGTTTTTTATGGAGAAGTGAATTTGCAACTTCAATCGCCTCTTTTTTAGAGTTGACAATCTTAACACCACCTGCCTTACCTCTTCCGCCTGCGTGAATTTGGGCTTTGATGACATAAGAGGAAGATTTTAGCTCCGCTATTGATTGGTCCACTTCATCTATAGATTTAATTGCAATACCTTTTGGAACAGAAATGCCGTACTTTGTAATTAATTGTTTGGCCTGATATTCGTGGAGATTCATGGTAAAAAAGGAGCTAAATAAGCGTTATTTTCTACGAATTTAGACAAACATGCTAGTTAAGAATTATATTTTCATAGCAATGTTAGAATTATTCATTTAG
>RHAY01000048.1 GCA_010031285.1 Methylophilaceae bacterium
CAGACTCCTTAATCCATGGATATACTTCTGGCCATGAACTAATGCGTTGCTGATGGATATGTGGGGCAAATAATTCTGTCAAAGATGAACATACCGCTTCTTGCCATGGTCGTTGTCTAGCAAAATTAATATAGGCATCCACTGCAAATCGAACACCTGGGCTAACATGTTTTAAAGATGTCACATCTTCTCTCGTTAAGCCAACAGCTTCACCTAATTTAATCCAAGCTTCGATACCACCTTCAGCGCCATCAACACCATCATGATCTGTAATGCGCACAATCCATTGCTTTCTGACTTCTTTATCAGGGCAATTAGAAAGTATGGCTGCATCTTTTTGTGGAATGCCAATTTGATAATAAAAACGATTTAATACCCAACATTGCAATTGCTCTTTAGTGAGCTTTCCTTCATACATCATCACATGAAATGGGTGATAGATATGATAGCCCCGACCCTTCTCACGAAGTTTTTCTTCAAACTCTGCTCTTGACCAAATTTTATCCATGTCTATTAATTTCCTTATAAAACAATATCCATACCATCATATGCAACTTCAATACCATGTTGGGTTAAGATCGCACGCTCTTTTGAGTCTTCTCGTAAAATGGGGTTTGTATTGTTAATATGTATGAGCACTTTTTTAGCATGAGGATATCGATTTAATACTTCGATCATACCGCCCTCACCTGATTGAGGGTTGTGACCAATATCCCTTGCTTTCTTCGTCATTAAACCCATATCTATCATTTCTGTATTCGTCCAGAATGTACCATCCACCATAATGCAATCTGCTTTTTCAAACAAAGGTGGCAAGTGCGGTTCAATTTCACCTAAGCCCGGTGCATAAAATAATCGTTTCTGAGTTTTTTTATCTTCAATCAACATACCAATCGTATCACCTGGGTGTGGATTATTTCGATGAGGTGAATATGGAGGTGCCGCGCTCTTTAATGCAACTGCAGTGAATGAGAGATTTTCTATTTGAGGTATTTCAAATGAAGTTTTACCGTCGGTTGGAATCTCGTGATGATTGATACCACAATAGTGATCTAAAATATTTAGGAGTGGATTACCTGTCGTGAGATCCTGATACACCATATCTGTGCAATAAAGCTCACGTTTTTGTGTGCCCTCACGAAGCATCAATAAACCTGTGGTGTGATCAATTTGCGCATCAATTAAAACAATGGCTGAAATACCACTATCACGGATAGCTCGACCAGGTTGAAGTGGGGGAAAATCTTGAATTTGTTGCAACACATCAGGGGATGTATTAAAAAGAACCCAATGAATACCGTCGGAACTTACACATATAGAAGACTGTGTGCGTTTTGTCGCTTTGATCGTACCTTTTCTTAAGCCATCACAATTTTGGCAATTACAATTCCACTGAGGAAATCCACCCCCCGCACCTGCGCCTAAAACATGTATATGCATAAATCTCCACTAAAGAAATTAGCTAATTAATATTGGAATTTTGTTACAGAAAGGCCTAATCTGATAGTGGAAATTAGCGAAAGAGAACTCATGAAATCCATGAGATCTTTATAAGATTTCTCGACCAATCACCTTAGCTATACCTCTTAATTCACTCATGAGGGTGATAAGTTCTTGAGGGTTAATCGCTTGATCTGCATCACACCATGCTTCACATGGATTAGGATGCATCTCAACTAAGAGACCATCCGCACCTGCAGCAATAGCAGCTCTAGATAATGCAGCCACCATCCAAGCTTTACCACCCGCATGAGATGGATCCACAATCACAGGAAGGTGTGTCTCTTTTTTTAATACCGGTATTGCAGTGACATCAAGCACATTACGATAATATGTTTCAAAGGTTCTGATGCCACGTTCACAGAAAATAATATTATGATTGCCACCTGCTGCAATATACTCAGCAGCCATTAACCATTCTGAGATGGTTGCTGACATACCACGTTTTAAAATAACAGGGACGTTCACCTTACCTACTTCTTTAAGTAGCTCAAAATTCTGCATACTTCGCGTACCAATTTGAATCACATCTACTTTATATTTCATGAAAGTATCAAGCTGTCTTGCATCCATGAGCTCAGTCACAATCGGTAAACCCTCTTTATCAGCAGCTTTTCTGAACATCTCTAGACCTTCAACACCTGTGCCTTGGAATGTATAGGGACTTGTGCGAGGTTTGAATGCACCACCACGCATAAGTCTTACGCCAGCAGCTTTCACAGCTTTTGCTGACTTCTCCATTTGCTCGGGCGTCTCAACTGAGCATGGCCCTGAGATAATTTGAATTTGTTTTCCGCCTATAAGATTACCTTTAATATCAATGACGGTATCTTCTTTGTGCCATTCGCGTGCAACGATCTTATAAGGTTTAACAATATGGAGCGCTTGTTCAACGCCAGGAAGTGATTCTAAAAGTTCTGGATCGAGACTGCGTTCGTCTCCAATGGCACCAATAACCGTTCTCTCAGTACCACGAGATACATTAGCTTCGAGTCCTTTTTCTTCTATACGCTTAATAACTGATTCAATTTGCTCTTCAGTCGCAGCGCTACTCATTACAATAATCATGCAAAATCCTATTTAAATAATCGTTTCTAATGCCTGAATAAATCTTTCATTTTCTTCTTTAAGACCAATGCTGACACGTAAATAATCAGGCATCTCATAATTAGCTACTGGGCGGACAATCACACCTGCCTTCAGTAAAGCCTCGTAGATTTGAGGAGCTTTGTCTACTTTAAAACTTATAAAATTCCCAAAAGTAGGAATAAAGTCTAAATTTAGCTTTTTAAATGCTGATTCTAATTGGTTTTTTCCATTATTATTCAGTATTTTACTCTCGCTGACAAATGCATCGTCCATTAATGCAGCTACTGCGGCATCTTGTGCAAGACTATTCACATTAAAAGGTTGTCTTACACGATTCATAAATTGAATAATTTCAGGATGAGATGCTCCGAAACCCACTCTTAATCCGGCCAATCCGTATGCTTTTGAAAAAGTTCTTGAGATAATTAGATTAGAAAATTCCTGAAGCCATGAAAAACTAACCGATTTATCTTCAGTATCTAAATATTCATCATAAGCTTCATCTAAGACCACAATAATATGCTGAGGAATTTTACTTAAGAATGCTTTAAGTTCATTTTTAGCTATAAGTGTCCCTGTGGGGTTATTCGGATTCGCAATAAAAATCATCTTCGTTTTTGAAGTGATCGCATCAAACATTTTTGTAAGATCATGTGAAAAGTTATGAGCTGGCACTTTAACACCAACAGCACCCATCGCTTGGGTTACAAGACTGTAAACAGCAAAAGCATGCTGAGAAAAAATAACCTCATCACCTACTTTTAAAAATGTACGTGCAGCTAATTCAAGGATATCGTTTGATCCATTTCCAAAAATTAATCCGTCAGGATTTAAATTAAATTTAAGGCTGACAGCATCTTTTAGTTTGAATGCATTACCATCAGGGTAACGATAAATTTCATCAATAGATTTTAAAATTACTTCACGAGCTCTTGGACTCATTCCCAATGGGTTTTCATTGGAAGCCAATTTCACAATAGATGACTCTTCTAATTTGTATTCGCGAGCGAGCTCGGAGATTGGTTTGCCACCTTGGTAAGGGGCAATATCACAAATATACTTTGGAATGAGAGATTGAATAGACATAATCGATTATTAAAAAGTCTTAAATGGCATGCTAACGCATAAATCCATTAAGTCAAATTAGATTGCGGATAAGATCCTAAGACTTTTAAAAATGAAGCTCTAGATGCTATTTCTTTAAGTGATAAAGCAACTTTTGAATCAGTCATATGTCCTTCAACATCAATAAAGAAAACATATTCCCATAAGCCTGTTTTAGAAGGTCGAGATTCAAGTTTGGTCATACTCACTTTATTCTTTGCAAAAGGCTCAATCATTGATGCAATAGCACCTGGTTGATTTTTTGCAGCGACAATAATCGATGTTTTATCCAGTCCAGAAGGCTTAACATCATGATTAGAAATCACTAAAAATCGAGTAGAGTTTTTAGGATCATCCTCGATATTTTCACATAATACAGGGGTATTAAATAACGCTGCAGCCCGCATGCTTGCAATCGCAGCAGCACCTTTTTCTTTAGATGCAATCTTCACAGCTTCAGCGTTGCTCGAAACAGATTGTAATTCAATGCCTGGAGCGTGATTAAGAAGCCACTGATGACATTGAGATAATGATTGAGCATGTGAATATATTTTTTTAATGTTCGACAAATCTTTTTCAGTGCTAATCAAATTATGATGCACTGGCAAAATAATCTCGGCACATATTAATGCGTTTGATGTGAGAAGCAAATCAAGTGTGCGGTTAATAGCTCCTTCCGTTGAATTTTCGACAGGAACTACACCATAGTGTGCTTTATGTGACTCCACAAGATGAAATACTTCATCAATGCTTGAAGTTTGCATAGGCACAATCGATTCACCAAATTGCTTCATAGAAGCTTCTTCGCTGAACGTTCCGAGTGGCCCTAAAAAAGCAACAGTGATTTGTTTTTCTAAGGCTCTACAATTAGACATAATGCTCTTATAAATACTTTCAATACTTTCATTTGAAAGGGGTCCTTGGTTTTGCTCAACCAAACGACGTAAGACTTGGGCTTCTCGTTCAGGACGATAGATAACCCCATCCGTTTTTAAACTTCCAATATTTGAAGCCAATGAAGCCCTTTTAGAAATGAGCTCTAAAAGTTCATTATCGATTTTATCGATGGCATCTCTTAATTTTTTTAATTCGTCCGTCATAAGATTAATGTGACTTTTCAAAATCTTTCATGTAATCAACCAAAGCTTGAATACCTTCAATAGGCATAGCATTGTAGATTGAAGCCCTGATACCGCCTACAAGACGATGTCCCTTTAAACCGATCATACCTAAATTTTCAGCGCCTGTTACAAAAGATGTATGTAAATCTTCATTTTGAATTCTAAAAGGCACATTCATACGTGAACGATTTTTGATATCAATAGGATTTGAATAAAAGTCTGTTGAATCAATATAACCATATAACAATTCAGCTTTTTTAATATTGTGTTTCTCAATAACTTCAAGCCCGCCAAGCTCAATGAGCCATTCAAATACAAGGCCTGCCATATAGATACTATAGGTTGTAGGTGTATTAATCATGGATTGATTTTCGACTTGTGTTTTCCAATTAAATACCGAGGGTGTTAATGGTGAAGCAACATCCAAAAGATCATCTCTCACAATAACAATCGTTAAACCTGCGGGCCCAATATTTTTTTGTGCGCCAGCATAAATCACACCAAATTGACTAATATCGACTGGTCTTGAAAGAATATGGGATGACATATCAGCAACAACTGGAATTGTTTTGATAGAGGGCATATCGAAGTATTCAACACCATGTATCGTTTCATTCGAGCAAAAATGAACGTAAGCGGCAGATGGGTCAATTTTCCAATCTTTAGGATCGGGTGCTTTTGCATAACTAATGGCT
>RHAY01000049.1 GCA_010031285.1 Methylophilaceae bacterium
GAATCTATTTCAAAACTCGCAATACCTTTTATTAAAAATAAAATATTCGAGTTAATTCATGCTGAGCCTATTTACTTAAGAAATAAAGTGGCCTATACCACCGAAGAGCGAAAAGCAATAAATGCAATTTAGTGAATTTAAAGAGAATGATTTAAGCGCGATTGAATTGATTGAAAATGAAGTTCACGCTTATCCATGGACGCGAGGTAATTTTTTAGATTCAATAAAATCAAATCACACATGTTTGATAATGAAACTTAATGACGAAATCATAGGCTATACCGTCATCATGTTTGTATTAGATGAGTGTCATCTCCTTAATATAAGTATAAAAAAAAGCATGCAAAAGCAAGGCTATGGATCACATTTACTTAATGAAGTTATTCATCGAGCAAATTTGGCTTGCTCAAAAACGATTTATCTTGAAGTGAGAGTTTCCAATCAAGCTGCTATTCGTTTGTATGATAAACATGGATTTAATGAAATGAGCATTAGAAAAGATTATTATCGTGCCAAAGAAGGACGGGAAGACGCTTTATTAATGGGACTTGTGATTTGATGGATGCTGATTACAAAAAAAGAATTTTAAAGGAGCTTGAATTATTTCCACTCTGGAAATTAAAAGACAAAGCTAATGATGAAGTTCTTGCAAAAGAAACTGCAAAATTTATAGATGTTGATTTATTTTTTGGATTCAAAATAAATTATGCAGAAGAATCTTTGTTGCTTTTGAGTCAGAAATTTTTATCAGGAACTGAAGATGCTGCTCAAGACTTATTTTTAAATATTGCAAAATTTATTTCAACGTCGATAGGTGTTGATACATTTCAAAAAAATCATTTATTAAGACTTACCAAATATCAGTTAGGCGAGTTATTAATAAGTGCTAAGCCAAAGTATGTATTAGCTTTTGGATTAAATAATCAGTTTTTTGAAGAATACAAATCGATTGATTTGATTAATAATGCTACTTTGAACATTAAGCATACGCTCGATATAAATCATTTGCTTAAAAACCCAAAAGATAAAAAATTAGTTTGGGAAAACATTTTAGATTTAATTAAGGCTTTTTAAATTAAGAAAGAATATAAATGCTCGCATCAAAATTCTACATTTCAACCTTAAAGGAGGCACCCTCAGAAGCAGAGCTTATCAGTCATAAGCTTATGATTCGCGCAGGCTTTATTAAGCGCTTGGGTTCAGGACTTTATTCATGGATGCCGCTTGGCTTAAAAGTTTTAAGAAAAATTGAAGCAATTGTGAGAGATGAAATGAATAAAGCTGGTGCGGTAGAGTTATTAATGCCAGCCATTCAACCCTCTGAACTATGGGAAGAGACAGGTCGATGGGCTTTATTTGGGCCTCAGATGCTAAAGATCAAAGATCGCCATGATCGAAATTTCTGTTTTGGTCCGACGCATGAAGAAGTCATCACAGATATAGCAAGAAAAGAAATTAATAGCTACAAGCAATTACCTATTAACTTTTATCAGATTCAGATGAAGTTTAGGGACGAGATAAGACCTCGTTTTGGTGTGATGCGCGCTCGCGAGTTTTTAATGAAGGATGCTTATTCTTTCCATACATCAAAAACTTCATTACAAGAAACATACGAGACAATGTATCAAGCCTATACCAACATTTTTAATAAAATAGGTCTTCAGTTTAGAGCAGTGAAAGCAGATACGGGCGCCATTGGAGGCGATGGTTCACATGAATTTCATGTCTTAGCTGATTCTGGCGAGGATGCAATTGCATACAGTTCAGTCTCTGATTACGCGGCAAATATTGAATTAGCAGAGGCGATTCTTCAGAATGATAAAAGACCAGATGCTCAAGAATCGATGGTCAAATTTGACACACCAAAACAAACGACATGCGAAGACGTTGCCAATTTGATTAGCGCCCCAATTCAAAAGACAGTGAAAACTATCGCGCTGATTAATCAAACCAATGAAGTGAATGAATTTTTCTTGGTGCTTCTTCGAGGCGATCATGAGCTTAACGAAGTCAAATTATCCAAAGTAAAAGGCTTTGAGCATTTCCGTTTTGCAACGGATGAGGAAGTGAAAGCAAATCTTAATTGCCCTCCAGGATTTATTGGACCAGTTGGAGTTAAATCCTCTATAAAAATTTTGGCAGATAAGTCCGTTGGAATTCTGTCTGATTTTATTTGTGGCGCAAATGAACCTAAATTTCACCTTAAGGGCGTGAATTTTGTGCGAGACCTTTCAGAACCAATACTTTTTGCAGACTTAAGAAAAGTAGTTGAGGGTGATATGAGTCCAGATAAGCAAGGCATACTTCGGATATGCAGGGGTATTGAGGTGGGCCATATTTTCCAATTGGGTAATAAGTACTCTAAGGCGATGAAAGCAGAATATCTAGATGAAAATGGCCAGAGTCAAATTCTAGAGATGGGGTGTTATGGTATTGGAGTGTCAAGGATTGTAGCTGCGGCAATTGAGCAGTCGCACGATGATAAAGGTATTATTTTCCCGATTAATATCGCACCTTTTGAAGTAGCGATTGCACCAATAGGTTTTGACAAGAGTGCTGAAGTCAAAGCTTCGGCGCATAAAATTTATGACGCCCTTAAAGAAATTGGCATCGATGTTTTACTTGATGATCGAGGTGAGCGCCCAGGAATTATGTTTGCCGAAATGGAATTAATAGGCATTCCTTATAGAATCGTTATTGGAGACCGCAATTTAAAAGAAGGAAAGGTTGAGCTCCAAGGTCGATTAGATCAAGAATCTAAGTTAATTGATGAAAATCAAGTAGTTACAGAAATTAAATCTTTATTAAATCTCTAAACTCCCAATCTCTTTATTTATAACTCCATGATTTAATTGAGTTATTTTTGTTAAGCATTTATTACAAAAAAATTACAATTTAGGGGTGTATTTATTACAAAAAAGGGTTAATATTCGGCAAGTAGTTAGTAATCGATGGCCTGGAAGACTAGGGGCAATTGATTACTAAGTGCTCAAGTACTATAGCTCTTTGATGTGAATATAAAGTCAACTAACTTAGGAGATGTTATGTCGAAATCATTAGCAGTAGCAATCAGTGTTGGTATTTTAGCAGCCGTATGGAATGCTCTTAGTGGCGATTATCTAGGAAGTATTGTTGCAACTAGCATTCCAGTTGGATTTATAGCTTGGGCCTGTTCCGGACTCGCTGGTAAATCAGATGCAATGCAAAAAACAGTAATTGGTATGACTTTTGGCGCGATCATTGCTTCAGTAGCAATTATTATTGGGGGAATGGATTTGCCAGTGATTGGTGCGAGCGATGAAGTAGGCGTTGGTTTAGCCGCTCTCATTCTTGTATTGGTTTCAGGAAAAGTCAGCCAAGTTTCAAATGTTGGAATAAATGTTTTAGGCTTTGCGTCAGCTTTTACGCTCGCTCCAAATGCGACTAGTGTTGCTGCGATGGATTTAAGTAATCCGGTCGCTATTGTTTTAATCTCTAGTATCTTGGGCGTAGTTGCAGGTAATTTAGCAGAAAAGCTTGCAGCTGCAATTAAATAACTTTTTTAAACAGCTTTAACTAAAACGCACCCTTAAAGGGTGCGTTTTTTATTTGGATTTACTGGAAATTTTAAATCCGTAATATGTCCCAAATTCACCCTCAGATTCGTTATACACAAAGAATAAGTTATTTGTATAACCAAGGCCATTGTAGTGATTTTGCGCTCTCAGTTTTAAATCTTTTGGTAAAGTTGATTTGCCAACATAACCACCTTTGTTATTAAAAATTAGTATTGATTTATGATCGACATCAAGAATAGCTAACTCCTCTCCATCAATGCCTGTTGCGGCAATGAAACTATCACTTAAATCATCGAACGCGACGCCTGCTGACTTGAGATCTAAATTAATTTCTCCAAGTTTATTCCCATCCTTAGCATCAATAATGATGACCTTGTCACTTCTTTTTTGTTTAGCAAAATATTGATTCGTTTTGGAGTCAAATGAGGGCATTGTGGCTGAGTCGCCAAATGCAGGATTAAAGTTAGAGACTTCTTTTGATGTACCTTTTAAATTACCTTGAGGGTCAAGGTCTAAAGAGAATATACCTGTATTGGGTGCAAAACCAGCTTCACTGGAGATATTGTAAGTGATGGTTGTGAGCTGATATGTTAATTCATTATAAAAAATAGAGCGATTATCGAACCCTGCTTGTGTCGAAGATAAGTATTTTCCGGATTGGTCATAAGTATGTATGAGTGATTTAGAAATTGGCGCTTCTGTCTCAGAGCCCAGAGGTGCTAAACCACCATCGGCAATGTAATATTTTTTTTGTCCAGGAATAAAGGCAACTGTCATAGGACGCGTTGTGGGTTTTTTAGCAAGCGTAATTTTAATTTCAAATCTAGCCTCAGGAAGTACTTCTGCATAAAGAGAGTAATTAAATATCAAAAAACATAGGGCAATAATAATTTTCATAGTTATATGTTTATTTAGTTGTTAATTAAGACCGTTCAATAAATGTAGCATCGCCATAACTGAAAAATCGATATTCATGTTTTATAGCGTGTTGATATAGTTCCTTCATAGTATCACTTCCGCTAAAGGCCGAGACTAAAATAAATAGGGTGCTTTTAGGTAAATGAAAGTTAGTGAGTAAAGCATCCACAATTTTAAATTTATAACCTGGCCTGATAAATATAGAAGTCTCTTTAAAGCCTGGCCGAATATTTTCTTCAGAAAATGCAGTTTCCAGAGCTCTTAATACGGTAGTACCAATGGCAATAATTCTACCGTTATTCAACTTGGCATCACGAATCATTTGAATTGTTTTCTCAGGCACGTTAAAAGATTCGCTATGCATTTGATGTTGATCAATATCATCTTCTCTAACAGGCTGAAAAGTACCAGCACCTACATGAAGTGTGAGAAAAGTATATTTAATTTTTTTGTTTTCTAAGGCTTCAAAGATTTCCTCGGTGAAGTGAAGCCCAGCTGTCGGGGCTGCAACAGCCCCTTGTTCTTTTGCATAAATTGTTTGGTATCTTTTTTCATCAAATGGATTTGCATTTCTTTCGATATAAGGAGGTTTGATGTTTTTAAATGAGCAAGCGCATGATTACTGTCTAAAATGCGCTCAATCATGATTTCAACTTTTCCACCCGTAATTTTTTTTCCAAATAATCTGGCTTTAATGACTCGTGTGTCATTAAAAATTAGAAGATCATTCGGGTCTAATAAATCAACAAAATCTGTAAATTTTTTATCGATTAATGATTTTGTATTTTTATCTAACACAAGAAGACGACTTGCATCTCTTTTATCAAGAGGTGTTTGTGCAATCAGGCTTTCAGGAAGCTCAAAATCAAACTCTTCAATTCGCATATAAGTATATTGATTGATATAATTAGTGGTCGATTATATATCAGCTACCATAGCCGGGATGGCGGAATTGGTAGACGCAC
>RHAY01000050.1 GCA_010031285.1 Methylophilaceae bacterium
AACCATTAAGATTTACGCAGGCGATGGCGGTAATGGCGTTGCAACATTTCGTCGTGAAAAATATGAGCCCATGGGAGGTCCGAGTGGTGGAGATGGCGGTCGGGGGGGTTCTGTATTTTTTGAAGCCGATCAAAATTTAAATACACTCGTCGATTATCGTTATACGCGCACCTTAAAAGCGCAAAGAGGTGAAAACGGAAGAAGTGCGGAATGTTATGGTGCTAAAGGTGAAGATTTAATATTAAAAGTGCCGGTAGGCACGGTCATTTCAGATAAAGCGACCGGAGAGTCTTATGCTGATTTAAGTCAACATGGAGATAGGGCGCTTTTAGCTAAAGGCGGTAAAGGCGGGCTAGGCAACATTCATTTTAAGTCGAGCATTAATCGAGCCCCTCGACAATGCACTAAAGGTGAGCCCGGGGAAGAATTTGAACTTTACCTAGAGCTTAAAGTATTGGCTGATGTTGGACTTTTAGGCATGCCAAATGCAGGCAAATCTACTTTTATAAGATCTGTATCAGCTGCAAAACCAAAAGTAGCGGACTACCCTTTTACAACTTTACATCCTAATTTAGGCGTGGTAAGAGTTGGAGAGAATCAGAGTTTTGTAATTGCTGATATTCCAGGCTTGATTGAGGGTGCATCAGAAGGGGCTGGATTAGGACATCAATTTTTAAGACATCTTGCGAGAACTACATTACTCTTACATTTAGTCGACATTGCACCCTTTGATCCTGCAATCAATCCAGTAGATGAAGCACGAGCTATCGTGAATGAGCTAAAGAAATATGATGAACTCTTATACCAAAAACCACGTTGGTTAATATTAAATAAAATTGACATGGTGGAAGACGTTGCAGATAAAGTAAAAACATTTATAAAATCTTTTGGTTGGACCGGTCCTGTATATTCAATCTCTGCAATTAAAGGAATAGGTTGTAAAGAGCTTACTTATGACATCATGACTTTTATAGAAGAAAATAAAAAAATTCAAAATGAAATCGTTATTAACGAATAGTCAACGCATTATTATTAAAGTAGGTTCCAGCCTAGTCACCAATCATGGTGAAGGGTTAGATCAAAAAGCTATTGCTTCATGGGTAGAGCAGATTGCTCACCTCGTTAAATCAGGTAAAGAAATTGTTTTGGTGACGAGTGGTGCTGTTGCTGAAGGCATGCAAAGATTAGGTTGGATAACCAGGCCTACTTTGATCAATGAATTACAAGCGGCCGCTGCGATAGGTCAAATGGGCTTAGTGCAAATTTATGAAAAGAATTTTTCACAACACGCATTAAAAGCAGCACAAATTTTATTGACGCATGATGACCTTGCGGATCGAAAAAGATATCTCAATGCACGCTCTACATTAAATACTCTTTTAGAGCTTAAAGTCATTCCAATTATTAATGAAAACGATACGGTTGTTACAGATGAAATTCGTTTTGGTGATAATGATACATTGGCATCTTTAGTTGCTAATTTGATTGAGGCGGATCTTTTAGTTATTTTGACTGATCAACCAGGATTATTTTCAGAGGACCCTAGAAAAAACAAGGAAGCTAAGCTTATTCACCATAGCGTTGCAGGAGACTTATCTCTTGAAGCTATGGCCGGAGGCGCAGGCTCTTCAATAGGAACAGGCGGTATGCTGACAAAAGTTTTGGCAGCTAAACGCGCATCTAGAAGTGGTGCTCATACAATTATTGCATCAGGCAAAGAAGAGAACGTTTTGATTCGATTAAGCCAAGGCGAGATGATAGGTACTCATTTAGAAAGCAAACAATTAAAAGTTGCAGCAAGAAAACAATGGCTCGCTGATCATTTACAATTGAGAGGTAAATTAGTATTGGATGATGGCGCTGTTGAGGCGCTAAAAAAAGAAGGAAAGAGTTTGCTCCCTATCGGCGTTACTAAAGTCGAAGGAGATTTTGATCGAGGCGAAGTGGTCCTTTGTTTGGATACAGAAGGACGCGAAATCGCACGCGGACTTATTAATTACAATGCAATTGAAACAAAAAAAATTATGGGCAAGTCCACTAATTCAATAGAAAGTCTATTAGGCTACATTGATCAACCTTCTTTGATTCATCGAGATAATTTAATTTTACTTTAAGATTTTTAAAGGGAGTTTTATATGGCAGAAAATAAAAAACTAGTAGCCATCATTATGGGATCAGATAGCGATTGGCCAGTCATGAAGTTTGCAGCACAAATGCTTGCAGATTTTGAAGTGCCCTATGAAGCTCAAGTTATTTCGGCCCATAGAACTCCAGACCTCATGTTTAAATTTGCCGAACATGCTGCAAAAGAAGGGTATCAAATTATTATTGCAGGTGCTGGAGGCGCTGCACACCTGCCAGGCATGGTTGCTTCTAAAACAACATTGCCTGTATTGGGCGTGCCTATTCCTTCTAAACATCTTCAAGGTCAAGACTCTTTATTATCTATTGTTCAAATGCCAAGAGGTATTCCTGTAGCAACTTTTGCTATTGGAGAAGCGGGTGCTGCAAATGCAGGACTTTTTGCAGTATCTATTTTGGCACATGAAAATAAAGCGTTAGCTAAAAAGCTTGAAATCTTTAGAGAGAAGCAAGCAAAAAAAGTGATTGATATGAATTTATCGGAGAAGCCTTGAGTCGTTTAGATCAACCGCTTTTACCTTCAGCGATGCTTGGTATTCTTGGAGGGGGTCAATTGGGCCGCTTTTTTGTCATTGCAGCTCACGAAATGGGCTATAAGGTGACTGTTTTAGATCCCGATCCAAATAGTCCTGCAGGAGCCATCGCAGATATTCATTTATGCAAAGCCTTTGATGATTCTTCAGCATTGGAAGAGATCAGAAATACATGTGAAGCCGTAACTACGGAATTTGAAAATGTATCTGCTGATAGCATGGATTTTTTATCAAAAAAAATATATGTCAGTCCATCAGCAGAATCAGTCAGAATTGCTCAGTATCGTGTACTAGAAAAAACTTTCTTAAAAGAGTCGGGTATCCCTGTAGGTCCTTTTGAAATTATTCGGGAAGATAAAGACATTCCTTCAGAGACTTCTTCTATCTACCCTGCGATTCTGAAAGTCGCAAGGTTTGGTTATGACGGCAAAGGTCAGGCAAGAGTCGCATCGCAAAAAGAAGCTATAGAAGCCTTTCATAAATTTTCAAAACAAGAATGTGTTTTAGAAAAAATGCTTCCTTTAGATATGGAAGTCTCTTTGGTTTTAGCCCGAGATCAAAAAGGCCATATCAAAACATTTAATGTTTCAGAGAATATCCATACAAATGGCATACTAGATGTATCTATCGTGCCAGCACGATCAACTCAAGCGATCAATGATTTGGTAGATCAACTTGCAAAACGCGTAGCTGAAGCGCTTAATTATGTTGGTGTTTTAGGCGTCGAATTTTTTATCAGTGAAGGTAACGTGTTTGTAAATGAAATTGCTCCTAGACCACATAATTCTGGGCATTACACCATTGATGCTGCTGTGACGAATCAGTTTGAACAGCAAGTAAGGGTGCTAGCAGGCCTTCCTCTCGGAAGTCCTAGACTTCATTCATCTGCAGTTATGGTCAATCTTTTGGGGGATGTTTGGACAAATAGTAAAACAAAAGAGCCTGACTGGGATAAAGCTTTTAAAGAGCCTGGCTTAAAAATGCATCTTTATGGAAAACACGAAGCAAGGCCAGGGCGCAAAATGGGCCACTTTACAGTGCTAGATGAGAAATTAGAGATAGCCTTTCAAAAAGCTATGGAAGTAAGAAAGTTTCTAGGAATTGCTTAGATCAAAGAGAGAAACTCTCTTTGATATTAAGCCATTGATTTGATTGCTGCGTTTAAGCGTTGTTTATGACGTGACGCTTTGTTCTTATGAATAATCTTTTTGTCAGCTATACGGTCGATGACTGAAACATTTTCTTGGAAAGATGTTTTTGCAGCCGCTTTATCGCCTGATTGAATTGCTTTTAAAATCTTTTTGATTGCAGTACGCAAAGTTGAACGCAAACTCGCATTGTGAGCTCGTTGCTTCGTTGCTTGGCGGGCACGTTTTCTAGCTTGTGCGGTATTTGCCATGTTTATCCTTTAATTAATATCTTTTAATACGAAGGCGAGAATTTTAGCGATATTTGAGGTTTTATACAAGATAAAACGCTCATTTTAGACCTAAATTTCAGCCATATCCCCTTGATATTCTAAGCTAATCAATATTTTTCTTGTAAACCTAGATAAAACGACCTCCATGCTAAAATCTTTGTAATTTAGTGACACTTAAATAGATAAATTTAATGAATCTTCTTAAAGCACTCGCAACCGTCGGAAGCATGACTTTCGTATCAAGAATTTTAGGTTTTGTGAGAGATAGCTTAATCGCTAAAATTTTTGGTGCAGGCATGGAGACAGATGCCTTTTTTGTAGCTTTTAAAATTCCCAATTTATTAAGACGTATTTCTGCTGAAGGTGCTTTTTCTCAAGCCTTTGTACCAATTCTTGCTGAATACAAAAATAAGCGAAGTTATGAAGCCACGCAACTTTTGATTAATCATGTGTGTTCACTATTGAGCCTTTTTCTTATTGTTATTACATGTGTGGGGATTTTTGCAGCGCCTTGGCTTGTTTATATCAGCGCGCCGGGTTTTATTGAGCACTCAGAAAAATTTCAGCTTACCGTTGATTTATTGAGAATCACATTTCCTTATATCTTTTTTATTTCTTTGGTGTCGATGGCAGGCGGTATTCTTAATACATTTAACAAATTTTCAGTACCTGCTTTTACACCTGTATGGCTTAATTTATCCTTTATTTTTGCGGCATTATTTTTTGCAGACTATTTTGATCGACCTATCTTAGTTTTGGCTTGGGCTGTATTTTTTGGAGGCGTGCTTCAATTGGCTTTCCAAATTCCTTTTTTAAAGGAGATAGGGTTTATTCCCAAATATCAGCTAGATTTCAAAGATGAAGGCGTATGGCGAATCATCAAACTTATGGGGCCTGCTATTTTTGGTGTGTCTATCGCGCAATTATCTTTACTTATTAATACTATCTTCGCATCCTTTCTTGAAACAGGAAGTGTTTCATGGCTTTATTACGCGGATCGATTGATGGAATTTCCAGCAGGCGTTTTAGGTGTCGCACTCGGTACAATTCTTCTTCCGAGCCTTTCAAAATCATACTCAGGTAAAGATCAAAAAGAATATTCAAGCTTACTTGATTGGGGCTTAAGATTAACATTCATTCTTGCGGCTCCAGCGGCTGTAGCGCTCGCTGTATTGTCACTTCCTTTAATTACTACATTATTTCATTACGGCGCTTTTAATATGCATGATGTTTTAATGACCCAACAAGCCACAATTGCATACAGCTTCGGATTGATGGGTTTGATTATGATTA
>RHAY01000006.1 GCA_010031285.1 Methylophilaceae bacterium
ATTGATTGTGGTTTTGCGATTCAGGATATCTTGTCTAGGTTAGATCGACTTAATGAATCCCCCGAAAATATCTCAGGAATTCTCTTAACTCATGAGCATGAAGATCATGTCAAAGGTGCTTTTAAGCTAGCAAATAAATTCAAAATTCCTATATGGCTTTCTTATGGCACTTTTAAGATGTGTGAAAAACATATGATTAAATCCTATGAGATTGATTTAAACATTATTGATAGTCACAATGCATTTGAAATAGAGAATTTTGTAATTCAACCCTTTCCAGTGCCCCATGATGCAAGAGAGCCTACTCAATTTGTATTAAGTGATGGCAACCACAAATTAGGCATTTTGACAGACACGGGAAGTTCAACCCCGCATATTGAACAAATGCTTCAGCAACTAGATGCTCTCATTATAGAATTTAATCACGATCTTAACTTGCTTGAATCAAGTGAGTATACATACAGCTTAAAGAAAAGAATCAGCAGTAAATTAGGCCATTTGGACAATCAAACCGCAGCGGAAATTTTGGGTAAAATTCAATTTAAACAATTAAAACATCTTGTTGCAGCGCATTTGAGTGAAAAAAATAATACTGAAGATTTAGTCAAAGAAGCTATTGTCGGAAGAATTGGTTGTGAGCGTGATTGGATAAAAATCGCAACACAAATTGAAGGAACGTCTTGGCAAGTAATATAAAAAAAGCCGGTATAAAACCGGCTTTTTTATTCATACAATAGATAAATTATCTATTATTTAGCTTCAGCAGCTGGAGCAGCTTCAGCAGCTGGAGCTGCATCAGCAGCAGGTGCAGCTTCTTCTTTTTTGCCGCATGCTGTTAAACCGATAGCTAATAATAAAGCGATAAGTAGTGAACGTGTCATTTTTAATCCTTAAAATTATTGTTAAAATCGGGGCCTAAGACGACTCCTGGGGATTATTCTACAACAAAACAAACTAGATAGTTAAATATTATTGAATAAAATCAATAAATCCAGAGAGATACAGGGGAAGTAAAATTATCCCCAAAGCGTTTAAATCTTTCTTGTCTAAATTCGGTTTAAAAGAGATTTTTCGGTCATTTGCAAGTTGCCTTAGTTGAACAGCATATTTCTTATTGGCTTCTATAAATTCACCATTCATATAAAAGTTATTTTTGATATAAAGCATTCTTGTTTTAGGGTTCAGTACTAGTGTTTTTTTTGAAAGATCTTTTTTAAAGACTTCAAGGGATATTGGTTTTGGCGCTTGGAAAATAGCAGTTTCAATTGGATCAGTAAGTAATTGACCGATAAAAGTATTGATTGAATTTTTATTCCAACGCAATTGATTGACGATCTGTTGAATTTTATGAATCATATTTTGATTGATTTCAGCTGGATTTTTTTGAAGTTTTAAATTTGGATCCTTATATAAATCATTTTTGTTTGTGCTCAAGTTATCTTGAATAAAATCTAAAAATTTAGATTGGATTTCAAACCTAGCAGGCGCTCTAAAGCCAACAGAATAAGTTAGACAATCATCACTATGTGAGATACCCCAGTGACCAATATTGGGCGGTAAATAGAGCATGTCACCGGGTTTAAGTATCCAAAAATTTTTACTCTTAAAATTGGTAATAATTTTAATGGCTGATTTTTGATCTAGAGTAAATTCTTTTTGTTCGCTAATCCTCCATTCCCTTTCACCTTTTGCTTGAAATAAAAATACATCATAGGAGTCAAAATGAGGGCCAACACTTCCTTCTTTTGATGCATAACTCACCATTAAATCATCAAGCCTTGCATATGGAATAAACTTAAAAAAATTTAGAAATGAGTCGGCAAAAGAAAAATGATGATTCATATTTTGAACAAGAACAGTCCAAGGTGCACCCTTTTTTTTGGGAAAGTCTGATTTTTTGAAAGGACCGTACTTCACTTGCCACAAGCCTCTCTTAAATTCTATGAGACGAGATATTGATTCTTCGTTTTGTGCAATTTTAAGAAGATCTTTTTTTGTGATGGGAGACTGAAAATTTTCAATTGCATTTCTAATTAAGAGTGGTTTTTTTTGCCAATACTTTTTTAGGAAGGTATCAACCGATATTTTTCCTAAAATATGATTTTTACGAGTGAATCGCATAATATTTATTAAGCCTTATAACTTCCTAAGTTAAAATAACAGAGTTATGAGCCACCAATTAATTCGTTCATTGTTATTTAAGTTTGATGCAGAATTTTCGCACGACTTAACCCTTAAGGCACTATCTCTTTCTAACAAAATTGGCCTTCTGAGTTTTTTAAAGCCCCCCAATCCATGCAAGCTTAGAACTGTCATGGGTATTCCCTTTCAAAATCCGGTGGGATTGGCTGCAGGACTTGATAAAAACGCAAACTACATTGATGCTTTAGGTAAATTAGGATTTGGATTTATTGAAGTTGGAACGATTACTCCAAGACCTCAAACAGGCAATCCAAAACCGAGATTATTTAGATTGCCGGAGGTTCAAGGCATTATTAATCGATTTGGGTTTAACAATGTAGGACTTGAAGCTGCAGTAGAAAATATAAGATTAAGTAAATACAAGGGTGTGCTTGGAATTAATATTGGCAAGAATTTTGATACGCCGATAGAAAAGGCTGCAGATGATTATCTCTTGTGTATGAAAAAGGTTTATCAATATGCAAATTATATTGCAATCAATATTTCCTCACCCAACACAAAAAACTTAAGAGACCTTCAAGAGACTAAGGCGCTAAACATCCTGTTGGCCCAGCTTAAAGAAGAGCAAACTAGGTTAGCTGATTACTATGGACGTTATGTCCCTATTGCATTAAAAATTTCACCTGATTTAACAGTAAAACACTTAGATAGAATATCAAAAAGTATCATCAAAAATAGGATTGATGGAGTAATTGCAACTAATACAACCATTAGTAGAGAGTCGGTGAGTGATCTTTTTAATGGAAAAGAGGTTGGAGGTATGTCAGGTAAGCCTCTATTTAAATTATCCAATTCAATCATTCGTGAATTATATATAAGACTTCAAGGTGAAATTCCAATCATTGGTGTCGGAGGTATTTTTTCTGGTGAAGATGCCTTAGAAAAAATAAATGCAGGTGCAGAGCTTGTCCAAATTTATTCAGGTCTCGTTTACCAAGGAAGAAAGCTCGTTCTCGATGCTTGTCAATCCATTGGTTAATAATGTTAGTTAGACCAAGACTTTATACATATAGACGCTGCCCGTTCGCGATTCGATCAAGGTTGGCTTTATACCAAGCTAAAATTGATTATGAATCTATAGAAATTTCTCTTAAAGATAAACCTAGTGATTTCTTGGCACTCAGCCCTAAAGGAACAGTTCCAGTATTGGTTGATAATAATGGAATAGTGATCGAAGAGAGCTTGGAGATTATGTTCTGGGCTCTCGATAAATATGATCCAGACCATTGGATCTTAAATGATAATAATTTTAGCCAAGAGCTCATCAATGAAAATGATTTTAATTTTAAGAAAAATTTAGATCAATATAAATATGCTGATCGCTTTCCTGAACATTCCAAAGAATATTATCGTTCCCAATGTGAAGTTTTTTTAAATTTACTAAATGAAAAATTGAAATCAAAAAATTATTTGATGGCAGAAAGAATAAGCCTTGCTGATGTAGCAATTTTCCCTTTTATAAGACAGTTTTATTTGGTAGATGAGGAATGGTTTTTGAATTCTAAATATCAGGAACTAAAAAAATGGCTTCAAAGTTTATTAGAGAGCCAAATGTTTAAAGATGTAATGAAAAAAAATTAAGATTCTTGAAGAACGGCTTTATTTTCTTCTTCGAAAATCAATTTCACTTTATCGTTGCTATCAATATCAATGGTTACATTGCCGCCATTAGTTAGTTTGCCAAAAAGCAGTTCATCCGCAAGAGCTTTTCTGATTGTATCTTGAATAAGGCGTGACATCGGTCTTGCACCCATGCTTGGATCAAAACCATTTTTAGCTAGATACGATTTAAGTGCATCTGTGAAAGTTGCATCTACTTTTTTCTCATGCAATTGATCTTCTAGCTGCATCAGGAATTTATCGACAACTTTTAAAATCACTTCCTGACTGAGTGGTGCAAATGATACAGTTGCATCAAGCCTATTTCTAAACTCTGGCGTAAATAAGCGTTTGATTTCTGCTTGTTCATCCCCCATTTTTTTAGATTGTGTAAATCCCATAGAAGTTTTTGAGAGCGACTCTGCACCAGCATTCGTTGTCATAATAAGTGTGACATTTCTAAAATCTGTTTTTCTACCATTACTATCTGTTAAAGATCCATGATCCATGACTTGCAGCAGAATATTAAAAATATCTGGATGTGCTTTTTCAATTTCATCAAGAAGAAGTACACAGTAAGGTTGCTTATTGACGGCTTCAGTCATGAGTCCGCCTTGGTCAAATCCTACATAGCCTGGCGGAGCTCCGATCAGTCTCGATACTGCATGTCTTTCCATATATTCGCTCATATCAATACGAATGAGTTCAATGCCTAAGATATATGCAAGTTGTCGTGCAACTTCTGTTTTTCCGACTCCTGTAGGACCACTAAAGAGAAAATTACCAATTGGTTTATTTGGTATGCCTAACCCACTTCTTGTCATTTTGATAGCGCTTGCAAGATTTTCAATAGCTTTATCTTGTCCAAAGATTACTGCTTTAAGATCTCGCTCGAGATTTTTAAGAGCATGCTTGTCATCAGTAGAAATATTTTTTGGTGGTATCTTAGCAATCTTAGCTACGATTTCTTCAATTTCTTTATTAGTAATCACTTTTTTTTGTTTGTTTTTAGGTAATATTCTTTGTGCAGCTCCAGCCTCATCAATGACATCAATAGCCTTGTCAGGCAGATGCCTATCATTAATATATTTTGCAGAAAGTTCTGCCGCACTATTAATTGCTGCAACAGAATATTTTACATTATGGTGTTTTTCAAATCTTGATTTAAGGCCTTTCAGGATATTAATCGTATCAAGAATACTTGGTTCATTCACATCAATTTTCTGAAATCTTCTTGAGAGCGCATGGTCTTTTTCAAATACAGTTCTATATTCTTGATATGTCGTTGCCCCAATACATTTAATTGAACCATTTGATAGTGCAGGTTTTAGAAGATTAGATGCATCAAGCGTTCCTCCACTTGCTGAGCCTGCACCTATAAGCGTATGAATTTCATCAATAAATAAAATAGCATCTTTATGTTCATTAAGTTGCTTCATCACTGCTTTAAGTCTTTGTTCAAAATCTCCACGGTATTTTGTGCCTGCTAATAAAGTACCCATATCAAGTGAAAATATTGTTGTACTTTCTAGGATGCTTGGGACTTCTTTGTCGACAATTCTCTTCGCGAGCCCTTCGGCGATAGCGGTCTTTCCAACACCTGCTTCACCTACTAAAAGAGGATTATTTTTTCTTCGTCTACATAAAGTTTGAACGACACGTTCAATTTCTGAATCACGACCAATCAACGGGTCAATTTTTCCAGCTAATACCATTTTATTGAGATTAATCGTGTATGTTTCTAGGGCTTTATTTGCTGAAGACTCTTGATCATTTTCTTGTTCAGGAGATGTTTTATGTATATCACCTTCATTTAATTTGGAAACACCATGCGCAATAAAATTAACAACATCAAGTCGGGTTACTCCCTGTTGATGAAGGAAATAAACAGCGTGCGAATCTTTTTCCCCATAAATGGCAACTAATACATTTGCACCATTCACTTCTTTTTTACCAGAAGATTGAACATGAAGCATGGCTCTTTGAATCACTCTTTGAAATCCAAGGGTGGGTTGAGTATCAACTTCATCTTCGCCAGATATGGTTGGTGTGTGGTCATCGATATATTGCGCCAAATCATTTCTGAGCGAATCAATATTTGAGCCGCAAGCTTTAAGTACTTCAGCTGCGGAAGGGTTATCAAGCATAGCAAGAAGTAAATGTTCAACCGTAATAAGTTCATGACGCTTTTGTCTTGCGTCCATAAATGCCATATGTAGGCTTACTTCAAGTTCTTGAGCAATCATAATTTAAGTTTATTCAATTTTTTCAATAATACATTGCAAAGGATGTTGGTGTTCTTTTGCATAGTTTAGCACTTGATTCATTTTTGTTTCAGCAATGTCTACTGGGAATATCCCACAAACACCTAAACCTTCCGTATGTATTTTTAACATTATACGTGTAGCCTCATCAACACTTTTATTAAAAAAACGCTGAATTGTATTTACGACAAATTCCATAGGCGTATAGTCATCATTTAGTATGATAACTTTGTACATACTGGGAAGCTTAGTCTTAGTTTTTTTTGGACTAAGCTTTAGGTCTTCAGTTGCATTTATTTTTGGCATCAGCTAAATCCTATTGATTATTGTGATTAAAAAAAATAAAAATTCAAGCGATTCTTTAAGAGAATTTTTAAGAAATTATGAAAGAGGGTAGATTTTTATGCTCTTCACAATACGGTCGTGTGACTGAAGAACTTCTAAAGTATGGTTAGCAATTTTAAAGCTTGTGTTAGGCTCTGGTATATCTTCAAAATACTCCAAAACTAAGCCATTGAGCGTTTTAGGCCCATCGATTGGAAATTGAAGATTCAATTTCTTATTCAGGGTTCGAATTGTGACGGTGCCATCTACAATCCATCCTCCATCTTCGTCTTGGCTAAATTTAGATGATTTCGATAGAAAATCTAAATTAAATTCGCCGACAATTTCTTCCAAGATATCTTCCAGGCTTAATAGACCAATAAATTCACCATGTTCATTAACAATTAAACCAACTCTTTCTTGCTTATCTTGAAAGTGTTGCATTTGCGTATACAAAGGGGTACCAGAGGGAATAAAGTAAGGTTCTGAAATCAGATCTTTTAAATCATCTTTTGAAATTTTATTTAATGCATCATGTAAATTTAGTTGTTTGAAGATTTTTTGTGTATTAAGTAACCCTAAAATATTTTCAGGAGAATTTGTTTTAACGAGTATTCTGCTATGTTGGAAGGTCAGCAGTTTTTGCATAATTTCTTCATCGGTTAAATCAAAATCAATAGATTCAACAAAAGTATGTGGAATCATAATGTCATCAACAGTAATGCGTTCGAGCTCAAATAAATTAAGTAAGATTTTACGGTGTTGATTAGGGATAAATTGACCAGCTTCAGAAATAATACTTCTTAATTCGTCCATAGATATTGCATGAAGATTATTATTAAAATCTATTTTTACATTAAAAATTTTTACGAAAGTTAATACAAAAAAGTTAACCAAAATAACAATCGGATAGAGAGCTTTTAAAAGAGGGTAGAGTAGGTAGCTACAGAAAAAAGCAAATCGCTCAGGTTTTGAAGCCGCAATAACTTTTGGTGATACCTCACCGAAAATTAGAATCAGGAATGTTGTGACTAAAGTTCCAGTCATGAGGGCTATCTCGCCTTCTCCATAAAGCCTCACTGTAATAATAGTAACAAGCATGGCAGATGCTGCATTTGCAAATTCTTTACAAAGTAAAATGACACCTAAAAGTTTGTCAGTGGAGGAGAGCAGTTTTTGGGTGAGTTTTGCAGCATGATTACCCTGTGACACTAAATGTTTTAATCGATAGCGATTAAGTGTCATTAGGCTAGTTTCAGCAAGCGAGAAGAAAGCTGAAATAGCCACTAAGGCTATCAGAATAACAAATTGGTAACTAATGGAAAGGGTGTTCAAAGTTTAAAAAAAACTTAAGGATTAATTTCTTGTGATTGATTTTCTTTAGGTTGATCTTGACTGAGATTACGCTGAGATACTCCAAGCCACATTGCAACTGGACATGCTACAAGGACTGAAGAATAGATACCAAATAAAATGCCAATGGTTAATGCAAGCGAGAAATTATGAAGTGTTTCTCCGCCAAAAAATAGCATTGAACACACCATCGTTTGTGTCATTAAATGGGTGATAACGGTGCGAGACATTGTTCTTGTGATGGCGTTATCAATTACTTCAACGACACTCGCTTTTCTCATTTTTTTAAAATTTTCTCTGACGCGATCAAAAACAACAACTGATTCATTTACCGAATAACCTAATACAGCAAGTATGGCTGCAAGCACTGTGAGGTTAAATTCCCATTGGAAGCATGCAAAAAATCCTAAAATGATAATGACATCGTGCATATTGGCAATAATGGCAGCAACCGCGAAACGCCACTCAAATCTGAGCGCTAGATAAGCAATAATTCCAAAACATACAAGAAGTAAAGCGAGCGCACCATTTGCATAAAGTTCCTCCCCTACTTGGGAGCCAACAGATTCCACTCTTTGTATTTTTGTGTCTTTATCGCTTTCTATAAGAGCTCTTGATACTTTTTCTGATAATTGAGCAATGGATAAATCTTGTCGAATAGGTAAACGAATCAATACATCTTTGCTAGTGCCAAAGTTTTGCACAGTCGTATCTTTAAGATCAATCGTATTCATCACTTGACGAATCTTATCGATATCTGCTGGGTGGCTATAACTGACTTCCATAAGTGTGCCACCAGTAAAATCAACACCAAGATTAAGGCCTCTTATGCTTAAAAAGATAATAGCAATAATGAATGTGATGAGAGAAATGGTCGTAGTTAAACGGCCATAGCTCATAAAGGGGATATCTTTTTTTATTCTAAATAATTCCATAATTAGTCTTGATGTGGCCTATAAATTTGACCAATAGATAATTTATCAATTTTACGTCGATAGCCGTAGAGTAAATTTACAAGCGCTCTTGATACTAAAATAGCGCTGAACATTGAAGTTAAAATACCTAATACGTGAACAACAGCAAATCCCTTAATAGGGCCAGTGCCAAACATAAATAAGGCAAGACCTGCAATCAGAGTTGTGACATTGGAGTCAAGAATTGTATCAAAAGCACGATCATAACCAGCATGAATACTTGCTTGCGGTGTATTGCCATTCCTTAACTCTTCTCTGATTCTTTCGTTAATGAGTACGTTTGCATCAATTGCCATACCCAATGCCAAAGCAATCGCGGCTAAACCAGGAAGTGTAAGGGTAGCTTGAAGGATAGATAATAAAGCGACTAATAATAATAAATTCACAGCAAGGGCAAAAATAGAAACGCCACCAAAGATCATATAATAAATAATCATCATGGCGGAAATAGCTGCAAATCCCCACAATGTAGAATGCACACCGCGTTTGATATTTTCTTCGCCCATACTTGGACCTACAGTGCGCTCTTCAATAATTTGCATAGGCGCTGCAAGCGCACCTGCTCTCAATAATAAGGATATATCGGTAGCTTCTTGAGGGCTATTCATTCCGGAAATTTGTACTCGACCCCCACCAATTTCTTGTTGAATGACTGGTGCTGTTACAACTTCTGTTTGGCCTTTTTCGATAAGAAGAATCGCTAAACGTTTACCTACATTTTCTCGTGTAACTTGTTTAAATATATTTGAACCCCTTCCATCAAGGGTGACGTGAACAACAGATCTTCCTGACTGCTGATCTACGCCTGGTCCAGCATCAGTAATTCTATCGCCTGTAAGCAATACATTTTTTTTCACAAGGATAGATCTGCCATCCCTGTCTTTGAAAAGATCATCTCCAAAAGGCGCATTGCCTTTTTGAGCGCTCTCTAAAGTAGCTATATCTGTTTTATCTTCATCGACTAATCTTATTTCAAGCGTCGCTGTTCGGCCAAGGATCTCTTTAGCTTTTGCCGTATCTTGAACACCTGGGAGCTGAACAACAATTCTATCTAATCCTTGCTGTTGAATTATAGGTTCCGCAACACCAAGTTCATTAATACGATTGTGTAATGTTTGTAAATTTTGTTTGAGTGCGAATTCTTGAATTCTCTTCTTACCCATTTCACTCATGCCAATATCGAGTGCCTTGTCTTTTCCTGATGAGGATTCATTCATCATTAAATCTGGATAATTAACTTTGATAATTTTTTTAGCTTTTTCTAGTTCTTCTTGGCTATCAAATTGAAGTTTTACAATTTCATTTAATCTAGAGGCGCCAATGTATGAGATACGTTCTTTTCTGAGTGTCATGCGGAAATCATTTAAGTAACTTTCCGCTGCTTTTTCTGAGGCTGCTTTCATATCTACTTGAAGAAGAAAATGCACGCCACCTCTTAAATCTAGACCAAGATACATAGGGATCGCCCCGATTTTAGTTAGCCATGAAGGTGATTTAGAGATAAGGTTAAGTGCAATTACATAGTTTGGGCCTAAGCTATTTTGAAGCATATCTTTTGCTTTAACTTGAGTGTCAGGATTCGCAAATTTAACTTTAATACCATTAGGTTCCTGAACGATGCCATCAAATGGAAGATTTGCTTCTTTTAAAGCGCTCTCAATCGTGCCAAGAATAGATAAATCTAATTTATCCGATGTTTTGGTTGGCATGATCTGAACTGCAGGTGACTCTCCAAAAAAATTTGGAATGGAGTAAATTAGGCCAATAAAAATCGCGATTAAAACGAGGCCATACTTCCATTTAGGATATTGATTCATTATTAAGTTAAACCGTCACTTCAGAAATTAAATAGATTTTATGGTGCCTTTATATTTTTCTATAAGTTTCAAATGTACCTGTTTCAATGCCAAGCCTCGCTTCTTGAACTATTTTTTGATAATAAAATAAGTTATGGATGGTATTAAGGCGAGAACCTAACATTTCGCCGATTCTAAAAAGATGGTGAAGGTAAGCCCGAGAATAGTTTTGGCATGTATAGCATTCACACTCGCTATCGATTGGGCGGGTATCATTTTTATATTGTGTATTTTTAAGCTTTAAATCCCCATACCTTGTAAATAGCCAACCATTCCTCGCATTTCGTGTCGGCATGACACAGTCAAACATATCAATACCATGTGCAATGGCCTCAATAATATCTTCAGGGGTTCCAACACCCATCAAATAGCGTGGCTTATCAAGTGGCATTTTGGGCGCAATAAAACTAATGACTTTTTGCATTTCTTCTTTGGGTTCACCGACAGACAATCCGCCAATCGCATACCCATCGAAATTAATTTTTTTTAATTCTTCAAGAGAGTGCGATCTCAGATCTTCGAACATGCCGCCTTGAACGATACCAAATAAAGCATTTTGATTTGATTCATGCGCCACTTTACTTCTATAAGCCCATTTTAAACTAAGCTCCATAGAGATTTTTGCCTCTTCGTGAGACGCTGGATAGGGTGTGCATTCATCAAATATCATCACAATATCTGAGTTAAGCGCTCTTTGAATTCGCATCGATTCTTCTGGGCTTAAGAAACAAGTATCACCATTAATAGGCGATTTAAATTCAACGCCTTCCTCGGTAATTTTTCTCATTTTGCCAAGACTCCATACTTGAAAGCCACCAGAATCAGTAAGAATAGATCGACGCCAATGAATAAAGTCATGCAGCCCTTTAAAGGCTGAAATGGTCTCAAGACCAGGACGGAGCCATAGATGAAAAGTATTTCCGAGAATGATTTCAAAACCAATAGACTCTAGATCTTGAGGACTTAAAGACTTGACTGCGCCATAAGTGCCAACAGGCATAAATACTGGTGTTTGTACGATGCCATGTTGAAGCTTTAATTCACCTCGTCTAGCTTCACCATCTTTTTGAATAAGTTTAAATTGCATGTTTACATTGTGAGTTCGTTACGCAGCAAGTCCATGAGTATAAATTAGAATTCATGAAATCGTGAAAGCTTTGTTATACTTAAAGAATAAGTTTTCACTTGAAATTGACATATGAAAAAGTTAAAAAGCATCGGAAAAAATAAAGAAGATTTGCTAAGAAATAAAATAGGCAAGCATACTTTTTATTTGCTTCCAAATTTCATTACGACAGCTTCTTTATTTTCTGGCTTCTATTCCATTGTGCAAGCGATGAATGGTAAATATGAGCTTGCAGCGATTGCTATTTTCATTGCGATTATTATGGACGGATTAGATGGACGCATTGCAAGGCTCACGCATACAGAAAGTGCATTTGGAGCTGAATACGATAGTTTGTCTGACATGGTTTCATTTGGTGTAGCGCCTGCACTTATTTTATATGTTTGGGCATTAAAGCCTTTAGGAAAACTAGGTTGGATTGCAGCTTTTGTTTATTGCTGTTGTGCAGCATTTCGACTTGCTCGCTTTAATGTTAAATTGGATCAAGATGAAAAAAAATATTTTTTTGGATTACCAAGTCCTGCCGCCGCCGCATTGCTTGTCAGTTTTGTATGGGTATCTAATGAAAATGGTTTTAGCGGGAGTGAGATTTTTTTCAATATGATCAAAATGAAATGGGTCTCATGGTCATTAACAATGTTAATCGCGCTTTCAATGGTGAGCGAGATTAGGTTTTATAGTGGCAAAGATATCAATCTAAGAAATAGTGTTCCATTCGTTGCTATCTTATTGGTCATATTGGCGTTTGTATTGGTTTCTTATAGCCCACCTGAAGCTATTTTTATTATAGTAGGCTTTTACTTTTTGTCAGGCTATTTCAATTTAATTAGACATTTTAAATTTAAAAAATAAGGCGCAGTAAATGCAACAAGAAATTCAAAATAATAAACTCATCATCTTTGATACGACATTAAGGGATGGAGAACAAAGTCCGGGCGCTTCCATGACCCAGGAAGAGAAGTTGCGCATTGCAAGACAGCTTGAAAAACTTGGTGTTGATGTCATTGAAGCAGGATTTGCGGCCGCAAGTCCAGGTGACTTTGAGTCTGTCAGCGCTGTTGCGAAAAATATTAAAGAATCCACTGTTTGTTCATTAGCACGTGCTGTTGAAAATGATATTCGCAAAGCGGGTGAAGCGATTAAACATGCAAAAAAAGGACGCATTCATACATTTATTGCGACGAGTCAAATTCATATGGAAAATAAACTTCGTATGTCAGAAGACGAAGTGCTAGATCGAGCTGTTCAAGCCGTGAAATGGTCATTGGAATATACCGACGACGTAGAGTTTTCTGCTGAAGATGCAGTGCGATCTGAAATTAATTTTCTTGTAAAAGTTTTTAATGCTGTGATCAAAGCTGGCGCTAAAACTATTAACGTGCCAGATACTGTTGGCTATTCAATCCCAGGGGTTTGGGGCGAGCGAATGAAAACATTAATTCATGAAGTTGAGCATGCTTCAAAAGTTGTATGGTCGACACATTGTCACAATGATCTTGGCATGGCAGTTGCGAATTCACTTGCGGCTGTGATGAATGGTGCAAGACAGGTTGAATGTACAATCAATGGTTTGGGCGAAAGAGCCGGCAACGCAAGTTTAGAAGAGATTGTCATGGCAGTCAGAACAAGAAAAGATTTATTTAATTTAACAACAAGCATTGATACGTCACAAATTGTGCCAACCTCAAGATTGGTGTCGACAATCACGGGTTACCCTGTTCAGCCGAATAAAGCTATTGTGGGGGCAAATGCTTTTGCGCATGAGTCGGGGATTCACCAAGATGGCGTTCTAAAACATAGAGAAACCTACGAAATTATGCGGGCACAAGATGTAGGTTGGGGTGCTAACAAGATTTCCCTTGGCAAATTATCAGGGCGTAATGCATTTAAATCAAGACTTCAAGAGCTAGGTATTGATATTCAATCAGAAGATATTGTGAATGCAGCGTTTGCAAGATTTAAAGATTTGGCCGATAAGAAATCAGAGATTTTTGATGAAGATCTCCATGCGCTTATGAGTGAAGAATACACTTCAGAGGCGATAGAACATTACAAATTGATTCACTTGAAAACAATGTCAGAGACAGGCACAACGCCTCATGCAGAAATTAAAATTTCTGAAAATGGAAAAGAAGTGATTGCAGAATCTTCTGGAGGCGGTCCTGTAGATGCGACATTTAAAGCGATTGAAAAAATTGCAAACTCTGGTTCAGAACTGCAGCTTTATTCAGTGAATAACATCACAAGCGGTACAGATGCTCAAGGTGAAGTGACTGTGAGATTGGCGAAGGGTGGCCGAATTGTGAATGGCCAAGGCGCTGACACAGATATTGTCATTGCATCTGCTAAAGCTTACATCAATGGATTAAATAAACTCCATTCAAAATTAGAACGTGCTCATCCTCAAGTTTAGAGGTTAATTTGAATTTAGCACTTTTTGATTTAGACAATACTATTTTAGCCGGCGATAGCGATTACAACTGGAGTCGATTTCTGATTCAAGAAGGCTATCTAGATGGCGAAGTGCATGCTGAAAAAAATGAGAAATTTTATGCCGACTATAAAGCAGGTACCCTCGACATTTACGCCTTCGTTGAATTTCAATTTAGACCTCTCGCTAGAAATCCAAGAAGTGTTCTTAATCAGCTTTTAAAAAAATATGTTGAAGAAGTCATTAAGCCTATGATTACTGAGAAGGCTTACGCTTTAGTCAGAAAGCATCATGAAGAAGGTGATTTACTCATTGTGATCACAGCAACTAATAGTTTTATTACTAAACCGATTGCTGCATTATTTGGTATTGAAAATTTAATTGGTACTGACCCAGAAGAAAAAGAGGGTGAATTCACAGGCAAAGTTTCAGGATTACCTTCCTTCAAAGAGGGTAAAGTGACTCGTCTTGAAGCTTGGCTTAAAAATAAAAATTTATCTTTACTTGATTTTAAAAAATCTTACTTCTATAGCGATTCGCATAACGATTTACCTTTAATGCAAAAAGTGACCCATCCCATAGCTGTTGATGCTGATGATATTTTGACTGAGTATGCGAAATCTAAGGGCTGGCCTCTAATTTCATTAAGATAACGTTTTATCTATGCAGAATAATTTCTAAAACAAATTTGCTGCCAAGATAAGACAATAATAAAAATAAAAAAGCAGTAAGTGAAATATAAATAGATTTTCTTCCGCGCCAACCATAGAGTTTTTTACTTGCTAGAAGAAGCCCATAAATGACCCAAGCCAAAATTGAGAAGACAGTTTTATGATTAAACTGGAGGGGCGTTCCAAAAACTTGCTCCGAAAATAAAATGCCACTACCAAGCGTGATGGTTAGGAAAATGAAGCCAAATTTATTAATGTTAAAGAGGAAATTTTCCATTTCAATTAAAGGTTGTGAACTAATTAAAAGAAGATCCATTTTCTTTTTCTGATGTAATTTTTTCTCAAAAATTAAAATAAATATGGCTAATAATGCTGAGAAGGTAAATAGACTATATGCCAATAAAGCGATAGCGATATGTGTCACAAATAATGGCGATAAATCAGTGGTTAGGAAGTGATTCGATAGAAGTAAAGGATGTATGATCAACAGAAATGCTGACGGGATAAGTAAAAATGGCTGCAGATAGTTAAATTTTTTATTAAAATTAAGTACCCAAAAAATCAAAATACTAAAAAATGAAGTTGTAATAAGCGCATTGGAAAAGCTCAGATTAATGGGGCTAAAAGAAATGCTGGCTTTGAGAATTGTTAAATGAGTCAATAAGCCAACAGCAATGAGAAACGCATTAAAATTAATTAGCTTTTTGTCTGGTATTGGGTTTCTAAAGAGTAATAGACTTGGTGTCAAATAGCAAAAACAAGCGATTAAAATAGGTAGCCAAATTTCCATATTTTTTGATTGGTATTTAAAAGTTTAATATACCATGTACATAAAGAAGAGTTAACTTAAAACAGGATACATGTATGTTAGAAAATCTAACAGACCGATTACAAAGTGTCATTAAAACGATCCGCGGGCAAGCGAGATTTACTGAACAAAATATCAGTGACGCCATGCGCGAAGTAAGAATTGCTTTAATTGAAGCAGACGTTGCTTTGGCAGTTGTAAAAGATTTTATAGATCGCGTTAAAACTAAAGCGCTTGGTGTCGAGGTATTACAAAGTTTATCCCCAGGACAAGCCATTATTAAAATTGTTCAAGATGAGCTTACTATGCTTATGGGGGATCAGAATGTCTCCTTAGATTTAAATGTATCTCCTCCAGCTATTATTTTAATGGCAGGCCTTCAGGGGTCAGGCAAAACAACCACTTCTGCCAAACTTGCTAAACTACTCATTGAAAAAAAGAAAAAGGTACTGCTTGCTAGTGCTGACGTTTATCGTCCTGCAGCGATTGATCAACTTAAAACACTTGCTAAAAACTTAAATATTGAATGTTTTGATTCAAATCCATCCCAGAAGCCATTAAAGATTGCATCAGAAACTATCGACTACGCAAAAAAACATTTTTTTGATGTGGTAATTTTTGACACAGCTGGCCGCTTAGGCATTGACGTTGAAATGATGGATGAAATTAAAGCGCTCCATAAAAAATTAAATCCAATTGAAACTTTATTTGTTGTAGATGCAATGCAAGGTCAAGATGCGGTTAATACCGCAAAAGCTTTTGGTGATGCTCTGCCTCTGACAGGCGTGATTTTAACAAAGTTAGATAGTGATACGCGCGGGGGCGCTGCTTTATCTGTAAGACAAGTTACAGGCAAGCCCATTAAATATATTGGTACAAGTGAAAAAATCAATGGCCTTGAACCGTTTCATCCGGAAAGGATGGCATCTAGAATTCTTGGCATGGGAGACATTGTAAGTCTTGTCGAAGATGCTCAGAAAACATTGGATGTTAAAGAAGCAGAGAAGCTGGCTGAAAAAGTTAAGTCAGGAAAAAATTTTGATTTAGAGGACTTTAAAAATCAAATTGGACAAATGAAGAAAATGGGAGGTGTGAGCGCGTTGATGGATAAGATGCCAGCACAATTTACAAGCGCTGCAGCTAAAATTAACCCTGAAGATGGCGATAAATCGCTTCGCCAAATTGAAGCCATTATTAGTTCAATGACACCTCTTGAAAGAAGAAAACCTGAATTGATTAAAGCTACAAGAAAGAAAAGAATTGCAATGGGATCTGGTGTTCAGGTCCAAGATGTGAATCGCGTCCTTAATCAGTTTGAAGAGATGCAAAAAATGATGAAAATGTTCTCAAAGGGTGGTTTAGGCAAACTTATGCGCGGCATGGCTGGCAAAATACCTGGCCTTAGACCTTAATCTTCTGTGAACCATTGTTGACCAATTAGGCTCAATAACGGATAATTCCATGTTTTGTTTCGTCTGGGTCGGTAGCTCAGTCGGTAGAGCAGCGGACTTTT
>RHAY01000051.1 GCA_010031285.1 Methylophilaceae bacterium
AAATATTAATCAATATCTTAAAAAGATTGGTGAAGAAGCAAAAAAAGCTTCGCGCCTGATGGCTAAAGCATCAACAAAACAAAAAAATGATGCATTGACTCATCTCATTCAGCTTTTAAATACTAAAGCAAAAACGATTCTGAAAGCCAATGAGAAAGATGTCAAAGAAGCTAAAAAAAATAAATTAGATCGCGCTTCTATCGATCGACTTATCATTTCAAGCAAAACTATTGATTCGATGATTAAAGGCATACAAGATATTATTGATCTTAAAGATCCTATTGGTGAAATTATGCATTTGAATACACGGCCATCAGGTATTCAAGTTGGCCAAATGCGTGTCGCACTTGGCGTCATAGGCATGATCTACGAATCTCGTCCTAACGTCACTATTGATGCAGCAAGCTTATCTATTAAATCGGGAAATGCCATCATATTAAGAGGGGGTAGTGAATCTATTCACTCTAATATGGCTTTAAGCAATATTATTCACGAGGCACTTAAAAAAGCTGGTCTTTCGGTTCAGGCTGTTCAGGTGATTGATTCAACAGACAGATCTATAGTTAAAGGCTTAATTAAGCTTAATGACTATATTGACGTGATCATTCCAAGGGGAGGCAAAAGCTTAACTAAAATGATTAGTGATGAGGCAACTGTACCTGTCATTAAACACTTAGATGGAAATTGCCATGTCTTTGTAGATAAAAATGCAGACCTAAATAAAGCGCTTAAAATTATTGAGAATTCTAAAACTCAAAGATTGGGTACATGCAATACGACCGAATCACTTCTAATATCTAAAGATATTGCACGCGATTTTTTACCTAAAATTGTAAAAATGCTTCGTCAACATAAAGTTGAGATTCGTGGTTGCAAAGAAACATTGAAGCTTGTTAAGGACATTAAACTTGCAAGTGAAGATGATTTTTATACTGAATACCTTGATGCAATTATTTCATGCAAGATTGTCGATGACATCAATGATGCAATTCATCATATTAATCAATACTCTTCTCATCATACAGACGCTATCGTCACTGAAAACTATGGACTCGCTATGCGATTCTTAAAAGAAGTAGATTCAAGTAGCGTTATGGTGAATGCTTCAACTCGTTTTGCTGATGGCTTTGAATATGGTTTAGGTGCTGAAATAGGCATTTCAACAAATAAATTACATGCAAGAGGCCCTGTAGGACTTGAAGGACTTACTTCACTCAAATATATCGTATTAGGCAATGGACATATACGTAAATAAGGAATGTCTTTGAAACTTATTGGTGTATTAGGTGGCGCATTCGATCCAATACACTATGGTCATATAAAATTAGCTAAAGCGTGGCAAAATCTTGCGTCATTGTCAAAAGTGCTTTTTATCCCATCTGGTTTAGCGCCGCATAAAAATATCGTTTTAGAAAATAAGCATCGCGTAGAAATGCTTAATATCGCTCTAAATCCATATGCTAATTATTTTATTGATGACCGTGAAATTAAAAAAAATCAAAGTGACCTTAAGCCCTCTTATACGATTGAAACATTGCAAAGTCTTACAATAGAAAAAAAAGAAGAGGAAGCGTTTTGTTTTTTAATGGGGAGCGATGCTTTTCTAAACCTTGAGTCATGGCATTTATGGAATGAGCTTTTTAATTATTGCCATATATTAATAGTAGAAAGACGTGATTCCCCTATTCTTGAAGATCAATTAACATCGGCTTTAAAAAAAGAATGGGGTGAAAGGCTCACTCAAGATGTTGAGAATCTTCGTGGATCTAATCACGGCCTAATTATGGCAAAACAATTTGAGTATATTGATATCTCGTCTTCTCAAATTCGTGACGCTATTTATTCAAATAAAAATCTTAAGGGTCTTTTGCCTCAAGAGGTAGCTGACTATATCAATCTTAATAAGCTTTATCGTTAAGCTTATTAATATCGAAAAATTTTGATGCTTTGTAAGGATCAAAATCTTTGAAATAAGGCACTTCACCCAAACAAGGCGCCTTGATTTTTTCTTTTAAGAAAAAAAAGTTTTCTTCGTAAGCTTGCATATCGCCATCTATCCGATTGGCGACCCAGCCACATAGCTTTTGTTTTTTATTCAAAATAGATTCAACAGTTAATAAAGTATGATTGATACAGCCTAATTTCATGCCCACCACCAAAATAACTGGTATATCTAGATTCTCAACTAAGTCGGCTGTAGTAAAAGTCTTAGTGAGAGGAACTGCGTACCCCCCCACCCCTTCAATAAATAAATAATCCATTTTATTTTCAAAAGATCGCAAATATTTCTTGATTAAATTAATATCAATTTCATTTGATTTAAAGCTTATATGGGGAGCGATCGGTGGCTCGAATGAATAAGGATTAATTTCTTTGATATTTAGATCAACATTGCTTACTTCAATGATTTTTTTAACATCATCAGAGATCATATAACCATTTTCTATATGGCACCCTGCAGCAACAGGCTTCATGCCCCCTGCGCGAAATCCTTCTTCAATGCATTTAGCAATCAAGCTGCAGGTAATAGCCGTCTTTCCTATATTCGTGTCAGTGCCAGTTATAAAAAATGAATGCATTATTGTTTTGGGTAAAATTTAACAATTGAAGGTTCATCAAGCTGCTTATTCACTTTCCATGCATGCCCGTATACAACCTCGTAACTTGCAGGAAGTTTTTCATTAGCCCTATAAACTTCATATAATTTTTCTAATTGATGCAAGAAGCCTTTGCCTGTCATACCCTTTGCTCTTCCTTGAAGCGCATTACGAGCTCCGATATGCTTCAAGTCATACATAATCTCTTTAAATGTGCTGTAGGTGAGTGTATAAACATCTACATCTAAAACCGGATCTGAAAAGCCACATCGTATTAGTGCATCGCCAATATCGTGCATATCAATAAATTGATTTACATGAGAGTATTGAGAAAATGATGCGAGTGAAGCTCTTAATTCATGAAGTGTACTTGGTCCGAATGTACTAAATATAAAAAGTCCATTATGCGTTAATGTTTTCGCTATTTGCCTAAATACCTGATCAAGATCATTGCACCATTGAAGAGATAAATTTGACCAAACCATATCGACACTATTTTCTAATAATGGGATAGCTTCCATATCTGCACAAATAAATTGCTGTGCCGTTTTGCTTGAAAACGCCTTTAAGAAATGATCTTTGTTTTTTTCTTCTGCTTTTTTTAACATGTCATATGCAAAATCTAAATAAATGAGATCGTGAGGCTTATATGCAGACTTTAAATCAGGTCCTGCATTGCCAGGCCCACAGCCCAAGTCCAGAATAATGTTAGGATTAATTTTGAGTAATTTAAGCCTTAAAAACATTTCTCCTAGAACATGCTTTTGAAGCACTGCGGCATCTTCATAAGAAGCTGAAGCTTTATTAAATGATGCTTGAGCTCTTTTTTTATCAATATGATGTTGAGTCATAATTAAGCTACCAATAAGAATTGATCGAGATGATCAAAAAAATCATCTGGGTGGGATAAAAAAGGAATATGTGATGCACCTTGGATTATTTTCAATTGCGCTTTTTTTAAGTGACTTTCAAGCCACATAGAAGCTGATTTTGGTGTCAAGCGATCCATGTCACCGACTATTAAAAGTGTTCGATGGTTAATTTTATTAATGTCATCTCGCAAATCATTATTTAATAAGATATCAAGTCCAAGTTGTAATGACTTGACTTTCGGTGAATCTACTTCTTCGTTCATCTCTTTAAGTTTTTTAATAAGCAATTTACTATGTTTTGAATGCATAAGTTGTAGAGTGTAAAAATTCATCATAGTTGATTTGTAATCTTTAAAAAGCTTATTAGCAAAATCATTAAAATCTCTTAGATCTACACCAAAGCTCCAATCTATCTGATTAATAAAACAAGGTGTCCCTCCCACTAAAACCATACGATGAATTTTTTTTGGGTATATTAAACTCATTTTTAATGCAATCAGACTGCCTAAGGACCATCCTAAAATATCAAACGAAGATGGCAATTTCTGACTGATCACTTCAACTAAGTGATTGAGATCATAAGGGTCGATAATATGACTTTTACCCATGCCTGGAATATCAACAAGATGAAGCGTGTATTGGTTTGAAAATTTCTCAATGATAGGTTCCCATATGCCACTATGCATACCCCATCCATGAATAAGAACAAGATCTTTGCCCTGTCCAATTTTTTTAATGTGCATCAGATTGGTTTTCAAAAGCTAATATATTTTTCATTAATGTCATCACATCCTTATTTTGATGTAATGCTGAAAATGAAATGCGTAACCGAGAAGTTCCATGAGGCACAGTAGGCGGCCTAATAGCAGGGACATATATTTCCTTTTCCATTAACCATTGATTTAACCTTAATGCATTAATTTCACTTCCAACAATAAGAGGCTGAATAGCTGTAAAAGAGGTACCTAAAGCTATTTTTTGAAATTTAACATTAGCTCTAAACTGTGCAATAAGATTATTTAAGTGATCTCTTATTTGATCTGCTTTTAGAATTTGATTTAAAGATTCTTTTAATCCATAGGCCATAAAAGCTGGCATAGCAGTCGTATAAATATATTGTTTGGATTTTTGAATGAAGTATTCGATAAGATTATTTGAAGATGCTACGACAGCCCCATGAATACCAGCCGCCTTGCCCATTGTTGCCATATAAATAATTCTGGGTGAATAAGGTTCTTTAATTTTTCCTTGATCATAAAAATATTGTAGTGTGCCTTTGCCGTTTTTGCCTAATACACCAAAACCATGTGCATCATCTATGTAAAGATAAGCATCGTACATTTCGCATAATCTCAATAAATCTGGAATATTAGCTAGATCTCCATCCATACTGAAAACAGCATCAGTAACAATAAGCTTTACTTTTGATTTTGATGTTTGAAGTAAATCCTCTAAATGCTGTAAATCATGATGTCGATATCTTTTATGCATGGCACGAGAAAGAATAGATGCATCATTTAATGATGCATGATTCAACTTATCAGAAAAAATAGTATCGTCTTTGCCAACTAATGCTGAGATGACACCCATATTGGCCATATAGCCTGATGAGAATAAAAGTGCTCTTTCAAAACGCATTGCTTCACTAAATGCATTTTCAAATGCCTCATGGAATTCATGATGTCCTGAAATAAGATGAGAGGCGCCCATGCCATTGCCTGATAAATGAATACCTTCGATCAGCGCATCTTGGATAGATTGATTTTGTGAAAGGCCTAAATAATCATTTGATGAAAAGCTTAAATAATTTTGCTGATTAAAAGAAAGATTAGATCCCAATCTTCCGCTTAATAATTTTCTTGTTCTAAAAAGATGATTGTCTTTTAAGGATTGAAGTTCATGA
>RHAY01000052.1 GCA_010031285.1 Methylophilaceae bacterium
AGCTGCTGAAGTTTTAGATTTCAATGTACATGTTTCAACACCGAAAGGTTATGAAGTTGAAGTTGAGCGAGCAGGCTTATATGGTGACAAACATTTTGAAGAATTTGAAGATCCTATGGATGCCGCAAAAGATGCTGATATTGTCACAACGGATGTATGGACAAGCATGGGATTTGAATCTGAAAATGAAGAGCGTTTAAAAGACTTTGCAGATTGGCAGGTGGATCAAGAAATGATGTCAGTGGCATCATCAGACGCTTTGTTTATGCATTGCCTTCCAGCGCACCGAGGTGAAGAGGTGACTGCTGAAGTGATTGACGGCCCTCAAAGTGTTGTATGGGATGAGGCCGAGAATCGTCTTCATGTTCAAAAAGCGTTGATGGAATACCTATTGTTAGGAAAATTGAAAAATGAGTGATATTAAAAAAGTTGTTTTGGCTTATTCCGGTGGATTAGACACGTCTGTGATTTTGAAGTGGCTACAAGAAACCTATCAATGCGAAGTGGTGACTTTTACAGCCGACTTAGGGCAGGGTGATGAATTAGAACCCGCAAGAGAAAAAGCGAAAGCAGCGGGCGTTAAAGAAATATTTATCGAGGATTTGAAAGAGGAGTTTGTGCGAGATTTTGTATTCCCTATGTTTAGAGCGAATACAATTTATGAAGGTGAATATTTGCTCGGCACTTCAATTGCGAGACCACTCATTGCTAAACGTTTAATTGAGCTTGCTAAAAAAACTAACGCAGATGCTATTTCTCATGGCGCTACTGGCAAAGGCAATGATCAAGTGCGTTTTGAATTAGGTGCGTATGCACTTAATCCTGATATAAAAATTATTGCACCATGGCGCGAGTGGGATTTATTGAGCCGAGAAAAATTACTTCAGTATGCTGAAAAAAATAATATTCCAGTGGAGATGAAACATAAACAAGGCGGCAGTCCATACAGCATGGATGCTAACTTATTACATATTTCTTATGAAGGCCGTCATTTAGAAAATCCCGGTGCTGCACCTGAAGAAGATATGTGGCGTTGGACTATCAGCCCTGAAAAGGCACCCAATGAATCTGAAACTATTGAGATTCAATTCAAAAAAGGTGATCCAGTTAGCCTTAATGGCAAAGCTATGAAGGCACATGAATTATTAGCTACACTTAATCAATTGGGTGGAAAGCATGGCATAGGCCGATTAGATCTCGTAGAAAATCGATATGTCGGTATGAAATCAAGAGGTTGTTACGAAACACCCGGTGGCACTATTTTATTAAAAGCACATCGAGCAATTGAATCTATTACATTAGATCGTGAAGTAGCTCATCTTAAAGATGACTTGATGCCAAGATTTGCCTCTCTAATTTACAACGGTTATTGGTGGAGTCCTGAGAGATATGCATTGCAAGCTCTAATTGACCATACACAAATGAATGTGAATGAGAATCGCAGCAAAAATTAAAAAATAAGGTGAATTTAAATGGCTCAATTTGACAATGTAAGTGTAAAGAAAAAAGCAAATATTTATTTTGATGGAAAATGCGTGAGTCATACCATCCTTCTTCCGAACGGAACAAGAAGTACAATCGGCGTCATTTTTCCAAGTACATTAACTTTCAATACGCAAGCAGCTGAAATTATGGAGATTCTTGCTGGACACTGCCGTGTAAAATTACAAGGCGCATCTGATTGGAGTGAATATAAAGAAAATCAAAAATTTTCTGTGCCTGCAAACTCGTCTTTTGAAATCGAGACAACTGAAACACTTCATTACGTTTGTCATTTCGAATAAATATATTTATTAAGTAAGGAGATTTTATATGCCATCTTTTGATATTTCGTCCGAAGTAAATATGGCTAATTTAACTAATTCTATCGATGTTGCATCTCGAATGATTATCAATCGATACGACTTTAAAGGTACAAGCGCGAAAGTTGAATTTTCTGAGAAGGAATTAGCCATTACACTTTATGGTGATTCTGATTTTCAATTGGGCCAAATTAAAGATATTTTGCTGCCCGCTATGGAAAAGAAAGAGGCTGATAGCTCTAAAAGACTTGACCCTCAAGATATTCAAACTGTATCTGGAAATAAAGTAAAACAGATTTTGAAATTAAAATCAGGCATTGATAGTGAGCTTGCAAAAAAAATTGTGAAATTACTTAAAGACAGCGGACTCAAAGTTCAGTCAGCTATTCAAGGCGAAAGCGTTCGTGTGTCTGGCGCTAAAAGAGATAACTTACAAGACGCTATAGCATTTGTTAAAAAAAGTATTACCGACTTTCCACTTCAATTTGGAAACTTTAGGGATTAGTTAAGCGCATGCAAGCGAAAACACTTTATGAAAAATTATTTGAGAGCCATATTGTTAGAGAAGAAGATGGCACTTATCTTATATACATTGATCGTCATCTTGTTCATGAAGTCACAAGTCCGCAAGCATTCGAAGGCCTAAGAATCAATCATAGGTCTGTATGGAGAAGTAAATCTATCCTTGCAGTGCCTGATCATAACGTTCCAACAACTGATCGATCGCTTGGTATTTCTGATCCGATTTCAAAAATTCAAGTTGAAACACTCGATGAAAATTGTAAGCATTTTGGATTGACTCAATTTCCCATGAATGACAGTCGTCAAGGTATTGTTCATGTGATTGGACCGGAGCAAGGTAGCACCTTACCAGGTATGACGATTGTATGTGGTGACTCACATACAAGTACACATGGAGCATTTGGTGCGCTTGCGATGGGCATAGGTACTTCTGAAGTCGAGCATGTATTAGCTACACAATGCTTGATCTTAAAAAAATTTAAAACAATGGAAGTGCGTGTAGAGGGAAAATTAAATAAAGGCATTACTGCAAAAGATATTGCTTTGGCCTTGATTGGAAAAATTGGAACAGCAGGTGGCACTGGCTATGCGATTGAATTTACCGGCGAATGCATTCGTTCCCTTTCCATGGAAGGCAGAATGACACTTTGTAATATGGCGATCGAAGCTGGCGCTAGAGCGGGTATGGTCGCAGTAGATGATGTTACGATATCTTATGTTGAAAATAGACCTTTTTCACCGAAAGGTGAGGCGCTTGAAAAAGCAAAAGCTTATTGGAAAACATTACATAGTGATAAAGATGCAAAATTCGATAAAGTAGTTATGCTTAATGGAAGTGAAATCCTTCCACAAGTGACTTGGGGAACTTCTCCTGAAATGGTTGTAAGTATAGAAGGTATGACGCCTGATCCAAAAAATGAAAATGATCCTTCAAAAAGAAAAAGTATTGAAGATGCATTGACTTATATGGGTCTCGAACCCAATCTTCCAATCAATCAAATTAAAATTGATAAAATTTTTATTGGGTCTTGCACTAATTCGCGCATTGAAGATTTGCGAGAAGCTGCCAATGTTATCAAAGGGAAAAAAATTGCCCAAAATATTAAGTTGGCGCTAGCAGTTCCTGGATCAGGTCTTGTAAAACTTCAAGCTGAAAAAGAAGGTTTGGATCAAATCTTTATAGCAGCAGGCTTCGAATGGAGGGAACCCGGCTGCTCGATGTGTCTAGCGATGAATGCTGACAGATTAAATCCAGGTGAGCGTTGCGCATCAACTTCCAATAGAAATTTTGAGGGCCGACAAGGACAAGGTGGTAGAACGCATCTTGTAAGTCCATCTATGGCAGCAGCAGCTGGTATATATGGCCATTTTGTTGATATAAGATCTTTAAGTTAATTTATGAATCCATTTATTACTCATACTGGCATTGTTGCCCCTCTTGATCGAGCGAATGTAGATACGGATGCCATCATTCCGAAACAATTTTTGAAGTCAATTAAAAAAACAGGTTTTGGTCCTCATCTATTTGATGAGTGGCGATATCTTGATCACGGTGAGCCCGGCATGGATTTAACTCAAAGGAAAAAAAATCCGGAGTTTGTATTGAATCAGACCCCATATGAAAAGGCATCTATTTTGATTGCGCGAGAGAATTTTGGTTGTGGTTCAAGTCGAGAGCATGCACCATGGGCAATCGAAGACTATGGGTTTAGAGCAATTTTAGCTCCCAGTTTTGCTGATATTTTCTTTAGTAATTGTTTTAAAAATGGCCTGTTACCAATCGTATTGTCAAATGAAACAATTGATCTTTTGTTTAAATCTATTTATGCAAATAAAGGTTATACGGTAACAGCATTAAAGCATTTGAGCAAGATTATTACCAAAAAAATTCATGGCTACTTTAAATTAGAAAGATTTTTTAAATAAAATGAAAATTGCAATATTACCTGGAGACGGCATTGGCCCCGAGATTACAAAACAAGCGGTTGATGTATTAAAAGCGCTAAATGTAGGTGCGGAATTAGTGGAAGCACCGATTGGTGGTGCTGGATATGAAAAATTTGGCGACCCACTTCCTGATTCAACACTTGATTTAGCAGTTCAATCCGATGCAGTTCTTTTGGGTGCTGTTGGTGACTGGAAATATGACACGCTCCCTAGGGATAAAAGACCTGAGCGTGGATTACTTCGCATCAGAAAAGAACTTAACTTATTTGCTAATTTAAGACCTGCCATTTTATATCCCGAACTCGTCGGAGCTTCTACACTTAAAGCCGAGATTGTTTCTAATCTCGATATTATGATTGTAAGAGAACTGACAGGTGATATTTACTTTGGTCAGCCTCGTGGTATTCATACGAATGAAAAAGGAGAGCGTGAAGGCTTTAATACAATGCGATATTCAGAATCTGAAATTAAACGCATCGCTCATGTTGCATTTCAGATCGCAATGAAACGATCAAAAAAACTATGTTCAGTAGATAAAGCAAATGTTTTAGAAACCACAGAATTGTGGCGTCAGATTATGATCGATCTTTCAAAAGAGTATCCTGAAGTTGAGTTGACACATATGTATGTTGATAATGCAGCGATGCAGCTTATTAAAAATCCAAAACAATTTGATGTATTAGTGACGGGAAATATTTTTGGCGATATTTTGTCTGATGAAGCTTCAATGTTAACAGGCTCAATCGGCATGCTTCCATCCGCTTCACTTGATAGTAACAATAAGGGTATGTATGAACCTAGTCATGGTTCAGCGCCGGATATCGCGGGAAAAAATATTGCGAATCCACTTGCGACCATTTTATCTTTAGCCATGATGTTTAGATATACATTCAATGACGAAAAGAATGCAAATAAAATTGAGTCAGCTGTTAAAAAAGCATTGAGTCAAGGCTTCCGAACAGCAGATATTTATTCTGCTGGAGATAAAAAAGTAAGTTGTAGTGAAATGGGTAAAGCAGTGATTGCATCACTTAATTAATTAAAGAATAGGATATTTAATGATTCGAGTGGGTTTTGTTGGC
>RHAY01000053.1 GCA_010031285.1 Methylophilaceae bacterium
GGATTTAATAATTTAAATCCAGATTTTTTATCACTTTCTGTTCAAGCCGCGATGGTTGCAGTGGAGAAAGTTTGTCCTGAAGCACATCGCCTCTTAATCATTCCTGAAAATCACACGCGAAATATTTATTACTTAAAAAATTTGTTTGAGTTACAAAACATATTAAGAAAATCAGGTTTAGATGTACGGATTGGTAGTTTAGATGAAGCCATCACAGAGCCCACAACTATCCTTGTTGAAAATAATAAATCCTTACTCATTGAACCTTTAAAACGCATTAAAAATAGATTAGTGCTTGAAAATAAGACGCTTGGTAATTTTGATGCATGTGCCATTTTATTAAATAATGATTTATCTGGAGGCATTCCTGACATATTAAAAAATATTGAGCAGAATTTAATTCCTCCTCTTCATGCGGGTTGGGCAACACGAAGAAAATCGCAACACTTTAAAGCTTATGATGATGTTGTCAAATCATTTGCTGAATTTATTAAAGTAGATCCTTGGCTCATAAATCCTTATTTTGATCATGCAAGTCAGATTGATTTTCACGCAAGACAAGGGGAAGATGAGCTTGCAGAAAAAGTAGATCAAATCTTAGAGAAAATTCGATTGAAATATAAAGAATACAAAATCGAGCATGAACCTTTTGTGATTGTTAAGGCAGACGCAGGTACTTATGGGATGGGCATTATGACCGTGAAGCATGGCGATGAATTAAGAAATTTAAATCGAAAATCACGGAATAAAATGTCTGTAGTGAAAGAAGGTCTTGAGGTATCAGAAGTGATTATTCAAGAGGGCGTATATTCTGAAGAATGTATTAATGAAGCTGTCGCAGAGCCTGTCGTTTATATGATTGATCATTTTGTCATTGGTGGTTTTTATCGTGTGCATACATCGCGAGGTAAGGATGAAAACCTCAATGCGCCTGGCATGCATTTTGTTCCCTTAGCTTTTGAAACTTCCTGCTCTATGCCTGAAATCGATGAATCACCACTCTCAACGCCTAATCGATTTTATGCTTATGGAGTCATTGCAAGATTAGCCCTTCTTGCAGCGTCCATTGAACTTGAAACTAATGACCCGATGAATCAATAAACGATGCCTATTCTATTTATTATCGACCCACCTCAATCACTCCAATTAAAGAAGGATTCAACGCTAGCTTTAATGAAGGAAGCGGTTAAGCAAAATCATGAAGTTTATTTTTGTTTACAACATGATTTATATATTGATAGCAACCAGTTATTTTGTAGAACATATCGTTTTGAATTAGATATTTTTCCAAAGCACGCAAAAAATTATGAAACACATCCCGTTCTATTTTTTAAAGCACTCTTTATGAGGAAAGATCCACCTGTTGATCAAGCATATCTTCATACAACTTACTTATTAGATATCGCTGAAAAATCGAATGTGAAAGTATTCAATAAACCTTCTTCCATTAGAAGCTGGAATGAAAAAATATCGATACTTCAATTTGACACACTGATTCCTAAAACTTTGGTCACCGCGAATCCAGAAATTGTGAAGCAATTTTTTAAAGATCATGGCGATATTATTCTAAAACCGCTTGATGGCATGGGTGGCAAGAATATTTTCCGTGTCAGTGAGTTTGAAAAAAATCTCAATGTGATTTTAGAAATCATGACTAATCATGGACATCAAATGATTATGGCGCAGCAATACATTCCAGAAATTAAATTAGGCGATAAACGTATTGTAATTATCGAAGGAAAACCTTTCCCTTATGCCTTGGCACGGATTCCTATGGAAGGTGAGACGAGGGGCAATCTTGCCTCAGGTGGACAAGGTGTCGCACAAGCACTATCAAAAAGAGATATGGAAATCGCCACCATTGTCGGCAAAAAACTATTAAGTGAAGGGCTTCATTTTGTTGGGATTGATGTGATTGGTGATTATTTAACAGAAATTAATGTCACAAGCCCAACTGGGATCGTTGAACTATTTGAACAAACAAAACAAAACCCTGCAGCACTTATTATCAATGCGCTTCATTAAGTTTTTTTTTATTATTGTTGCGTTATGTTTTCTTCAATCTTGCTCTAAAACATCTTTATACCAATCTAAGCATTACGTCTTTGGAACCATTGTCGATATTTCTATTTACGGGGAGAGTGATAAAAAAGCAGAAGAAGCGACACAAGCAGTATTGCATGAATTCACAAGACTTCATCACTCACTTCACGCTTGGAAAAGAAGTGACTTGACTAGTCTTAATGAGGCTATTGCAAAAAATAAGCCTTATATAAATCCATCACCAGAGCTTACTGAAATCCTAAAAGAAGCAAAAATTCTAGAAGATGCCTCTAATCATTTATTCAATCCAGCCATAGGAGAACTGATCGATTATTGGGGATTTCATCAGGACGAATTTACTCCGATACACCCTGATAAATCAAAAATTAAAGTGCTTGTCGAAAGAAAACCTTCACTAGATCAGCTAAGCATTTCAGGATCTTCAATTAGTAGTGCTAATGCTCACGTTAAAATTGACTTGGGTGGATATGCAAAAGGATATGCGCTAGATCAGGCAAAGAAAATTCTTCATGAGCGTCAAATTAAAAATGCGCTCATCAATATTGGTGGCAACATTATTGCCATCGGTCAACATGGTAATAAACCTTGGCGTGTGGGCATACAAGATCCCAGGGGGTCGCAAGCGATTGCTAAACTCGATTTACCTGATGGTTGGGCGATTGGTACATCAGGCGATTATCAACGTTATTTTATAAATGATGGTATTCGTTATTGTCATCTCATTCATCCTTTTACAGGATTCCCAATCCAAAATGTTTATTCTGTTACGGTCCTCATAGAGCCTGCCAAAAATGCAGGCACGCTATCTGACGTATTATCTAAACCACTTTTTATTGGTAAAAAAGAAGACCGAGAAGCTTTAGCAAAAAAACTTAATATTCATCATTACCTTATTATTGAAGAAAACCGTATATCCATGACCCAAACGATGGCCGATAAAATTCAATTTTTAGATATGCATTCTCAGAAAAAAAATCATCTTGAAATTACCCATTAAATCTTTTCTTGGCGATAGTCTTATTATCTTAATAAGTCTTATCTTTATTGTTTTTGCATTCAAAACATTTTGGCATTTTGAAACCGGCAGCGTTGTACAAGTAAATTTTCAAGGCAAAACTTATGGAAACTTTAGTTTATTTCAAGATAAAAAAATAAGCCTGATAGGTAAAGAAGGTGAAAGTATGATTGAAATTAAAGCAGGGCGTGCTCGGTTTGCGCATGCTCCATGTAAAAATCAATATTGCGTGCAGCAAGGATGGATTCATCGCACAGGACAAATGTTAATTTGTATTCCTAATGAAGTCAGCATTGAAATATTAGGCAAAACGAAAGCTTATGACTCGCTCAATTATTAAAATTAAAACAACTTTACTGGACCATCAAATTGCAAAATTAAGTGCCATTGCGATAGGACTGAGTCTTATTGAATCAGTTTTGCCGTCACCCATGCCAGGGGTAAAACCAGGTATCGCAAATATCATTACACTTTATGCCATGTATCGTTTTAATTTTAAAACAGCACTGTGGGTCAGTATCTTAAGAGTTTTTGCAACAAGCCTCATATTAGGACAATTTTTAAGTCCAACATTTATGTTAAGTCTCACTGGCTCAATGTTGAGCCTTTTGACTTTATATTTTGCAATTAAGTTACCATCTCAATTTTTTAGCCCTATAGGTCTTTCAGTACTTTCTTCTTTTGCACATATTGGAGGACAATTGCTTCTTGTTCGTCTATGGCTTATTCCTCACGCTAGTATCTATTATTTGATTCCTATTTATAGTGTGGCGGCACTTTTATTTGGATTCATTAATGGTTGGATTACATACCGTTTACTTAAGCACCACAATTCCATATAACACATCAAGATAATGCTAAAATACTTTAAGTTCAAAAAGGTATAGACATCATGAAAAAATATCTATGTATTTATATAAGCGCCTTACTTCTTTTTAACCTTGTCGGATGTGGCACCAAGGGTCCTTTATATATTCCTGAGAAAAAATACCCGCAAAATACAACGCCTGAGAAAAAATAAATAATGGCTCAAACGTCATTCATTCATACTAATCAAGGCAGCCTGTTTGCGGAAAACGTTTCGCTTGAGACAATTGCAAAGCAATTTGGTACGCCAACTTACGTTTATTCAAAAAATACACTGATTCAAACTTTTGAATCTTTTAAAAAAGGACTTCTTAAAACAGACCATCTGATATGTTTTGCGGTAAAAGCTAATTCTAATATTGCAATTCTCAATCTTTTTGCGAGCTTAGGCGCTGGCTTTGATATTGTGTCAGGCGGTGAACTTGAGCGTGTCATCTATGCCGGCGGCGACCCACAAAAAATTGTGTTTTCGGGTGTAGGTAAAACAGCATCTGAAATCGAAGCGGCTTTAAAAGCAAACATATTATGTTTCAATGTAGAATCTCGAAGCGAACTTCTTCGTATTGAGGAAGTTGCAAAAAAAATCAATATCAAAGCACCTATCTCAATTCGAGTAAATCCAGATGTCGATGCTAAAACGCATCCTTATATTTCAACAGGATTAAAAGACAACAAATTTGGTGTTGATTTTAATCAAGCACTAACACTTTATCTTGAAGCAAAAAATATGAGTCAGATTGAAATCAAAGGCATTGATTGTCATATTGGCTCACAGATCACAGAACTAAAACCTTTTGTGGATGCATTAGATCGTGTTTTATCTTTAATCGATCAACTCAAGAAAAATGATATTCATTTAAGTCATATTGATATTGGTGGCGGCATTGGTATTTGTTATCAAGATGAATCCCCTCCAGATTTTGAAATTTACACAAAAGAAATTTTAAGTAAGATTCAAAATCTTAATGTCAAAATTATTTTTGAGCCTGGTCGAGCGCTCGTGGGTAATGCTGGGATTCTTTTATCTAAAGTCGAATATTTAAAACAAAATGATGTGAAGCATTTCGCCATCATTGATGCTGCTATGAATGATCTCATGCGACCTACTTTATATGATGCTTATCACGACATTAAAATCGTACGTGAACATGACACAAAATCTCAATCATTTGATGTGGTGGGTCCTGTATGTGAGAGTGGTGACTTTATTGCAAAAAATCGATCATTAAAATTAAAAGAAAATGATCTTATTTGTATAATGTCAGCAGGTGCTTATGGCATGAGTATGAGTTCAAATTACAACTCTCGCGGTCGAGCTGCTGAGGTGATGGTAGATCAAGATAAAAT
>RHAY01000054.1 GCA_010031285.1 Methylophilaceae bacterium
ATAATAGTGTTTTCATTGTTTAACTTTGAAAGTTTTTATGTCAGCAGATAAAAAGATACCTAAATTTAACGGCCCAGAATTGTTTGATGAAACCCATAATGAAAGTGAATCCTGGTATGCATTTGAAATTATGTCAGAATTTGTTGGCGCTACCGAAAAACTTAAAAAAATAACCCCAGCTGTATCTGTGTTTGGAAGTGCAAGGGTGAGTGAGAACCATCCTTACTACAAACTCACTGTTGATATAGCAGAGGCGTTATCCAATGCAGGTTTTAGCGTAATTTCTGGCGGCGGTCCTGGCCTTATGGAAGCCGTTAATAAAGGAGCCTCTCTGGGCAAAGGCCCTAGCATTGGCCTTAATATCAATTTACCTCATGAACAAAAGCCGAATGAGTACCAAGATATTTCAATTAATTTTAAATATTTCTTTATGCGTAAAGTGATGTTTATTAAGTACGCCTCAGCATACGTGGTTTTGCCCGGAGGATTTGGAACTTTAGATGAATTAATGGAAGTAATTACACTTATTCAAACAGGTAAATCAAGAAAAATCCCTATTATTTTAGTAGGCAAAGAGTTCTGGTCTGGTTTGCTAGGCTGGTTAAAAGACAAGATTGTAAAAGAGGGTATGGCGCAAGAGAAAGATTTGGATTTGATTCAAATTCTTGAGGAGCCCAAAGAGATAGTGGATGCAATATTTAATCATTATGAATCAATTGGTTTTACGCTAACGCCGGCGGAACGAAAAGCCCAGCTTTACTTATAAATTGTCAAATAAACCATACCAACTATAGGTTTTTTGCTAGAATCTTGTCTATGAAAATACAAAACATAATCAAAGTTTTTTTACTTGCAATCGCTTTTGCGAGTTTAAATGTCATGGCTGAAAAAAAACTCGAGCCATTAGAAGAAGTGAAGCCGCCGCCCAAGAATTTTGAAAGTGATGTTGTAGATGAGCCTCAAATTACTATCACAAAAAAAGGTGGAGATACTGTTGAGGAATACCGTATTAATGGTGAGCTTTATATGATGAAAGTTACTCCCGCTGCCGGCGGCCCTGCTTATTATTTATTGAAGGAAGATCAAGACGGTGGTTGGGCAAAATATGACGGCCCTAGTCAACCTCTGACAGTGCCTAAATGGGTAATATTTAGATTCTAAATTTTTTTTGAAAGGGCTTTTAGGCCCTTTTTTTTATGTCCGTCTACACATCAGTTAATATTGAAGAATTAAAAATCTGGCTTCAAGATTATGCTTTAGATGATCTTACTGATTATCAAGGCATAAAATCTGGCATCACGAATACCAACTATTTTTTGATGACAGCGCATGATCGTTTTGTATTAACCCTCTTTGAAAAAAATACAATAGAAGACCTCCCATATTTTGTAGACCTTATGACTCATTTAGCAGAGCATTCGTTTTTATGTCCTAGGCCAATTTTTAAAAAAAATGGTACAGCTTTAAGCATTTTAAAAAATAAACCTGCTTTAATCGTGACATGCTTAAAGGGTAAAGAGCTTACAAAGCCTGAAGTCAATCATTGCATGGCCGTGGGTAAAAGTTTGGCGGAGCTCCATGTGAAATCAGCTAATTTTGAAGCTCAACATCAAAACACAAGAGATCTTAACTGGATTAAAAAAACAGCTAACTCTTTATTTGATTCATTACCCCAAGATGAGAGTCAATTATTAAAAGAAGAAATTCTTTATCAAGAAAAACAAAATTATAAACTCCCTATATCTACGATTCATGGAGATTTATTTAGGGACAACGTACTCTTTTTAAATAATGAGGTAACAGGCTTTATAGATTTCTATTATGCATGCACAGATTATCTTGTTTTAGATGTGGCAATTGCTGTCAATGATTGGTGTGTGAATGATGATGGTTCTTTTGATAAAGCGAGATTGAGTGCTTTCTTAGATGCCTATAAAAAGATAAGATCATTTAATGATGATGAAGATAAAGCTTGGAATGATATGCTGAGATTGGCGGCTCTAAGATTTTGGGTTTCTAGGCTCAACGATTTTTACCATGAAGAAGAAGGCGAGCTTACCTATACAAAAGACCCAAATCATTTTAAGAAAATTTTAAAACAACGCATTAGTTCATAAATTTTAAGGTCAATTAATATGAAAAAAATTACATTCCGAGATTCTATTCGTTGGAATAAAGAAAGTTTTACGCTCTTTAAAAAAACACCTAATCAATCGTTGATGCTGAGCTTAGCTTACCTCTTTATTTTTATGTTGTTGCCTTCAATGCCTATGGTTCAAGTTTTTTCAATTGCATCTATTTTGATTTGGCCAATATTTTTAGTATTCGCAGTGAACTTTTACAAAATTCATGACAAGAATAAGGCTGAAAAATTTTTAGCAGTATATGAAAAAATTAAACCTAAGCTGGCCACGTTATTAACACTTGGCCTGATCTGTTTAACTTATGCTGGTTTAGTGACAATCGTCTTAAATTCTGAAATGCAAGAATTTATTAAACTATCAGAAAATAATAATGAGCTGGTCAGTGTAATCAACAATTTTGTACCAATGATAGGAAAATTAATCTTACTTTTACTTCCATTGCTTATGGCGACTTGGTTTTCGCCGATGCTAATCGTTTATAACCATTACTCACTCTTTAAATCGATCAAATCAAGTATTGCAGGATGCTTAATGTATATTGCGCCATTAGGTCTTTCATGGCTTATTTTTTCAACAACAGCGATATTATTTATGTTGTCGTGTGGGGTATTGATCGGGTCTCTAGCTTCATTCTTTCCTTCAATAGGACCTTCATTGATGGGTGCGATTATTTTCTTTGCATTACTTGTAATTACATCGGTGATGTTTGCGTTTCAATATATCAGTTACCGAGATATTTTTAAATCCGCCAGAAGCTATTAGCGTTTAAAGAGTTTTGCGTATTCCATCGCAAGCCATTTTGTGCCTGCTTTATTAAATTTAATTTGAATCCTTAAGTCATCGGAATTACCCTCATAGCCCAGAACAGTTCCTTGGCCAAATTTTTCATGCATGACAGAATCACCAATACGCCAAGTATGCTGCTGCTGAGTAGGTTGCGAATAATTCTCCTCAATTTGATCCACATTATTTTTAAAATTAATAGTATTAATGTTTTTAATAAGATTCTCAGGAATTTCTTCTAAGAATCTTGAAGGCATTCCATATCTTGTTTGGCCATGAAGCATTCTAGATAGCGCATAGCTTAAATATAATTTTGAACGAGCTCTTGTGACAGCAACATACATTAGCCTTCTTTCTTCTTCAAGACCTTTAGATTCGAACAAACTTTGTTCGTGAGGACATAAACCTTCTTCGAGACCAGAAATAAATACTACGTCAAATTCTAAGCCTTTCGATGAGTGAATCGTCATGAGCTGGATTGCATCTGAACCTTCACTGGCTTGCATATCACCACTTTCTAAAGCAGAATAATTTAAAAAATCTCCCAGTGGGTTTAAAGAATCATTGTTATCATTATTTAGAAAAGTTGCTGCAGCAGAAACTAATTCATTTAAGTTGGAGACTCTATCAAGACCATCTTTTTCATTGGTATAGTGATCTTTAAGTCCTGATTCATTGATAATAAGATCAATCATTTGAGGAAGCGCTAGCCCTTCAAAACCACTTTCAATATGTTTTATGAGATGGATGAAGTAAGGTATACCTTTTTTGATTGAAGGCATGTGATCTGATGATCTCTGTGCGGCATCCCATAAACTGCAGTTATCGCGCTTAGAAATATCTTGAAGGCTTTCTAATGATCGACTACCGATACCTCGCGTTGGAAAATTTACAATTCTTAAAAAAGCGCTATCATCATTTTTATTTGCAATGAGTCTTAGATAGGCTATAGCGTGTTTAATTTCGGCACGTTCAAAGAAACGCAACCCACCATAGACACGATAAGGTAAATTAGATGAAAAAATATTGTGTTCAAGAATGCGAGACTGAGCATTGCTTCTATAAAGTATAGCAATATGATTAAGTGGGACACCCTCTCTATGAAGCATTTTGATTTCATCTACAATAAATTTAGCTTCATCAATATCGGTATGGCCGGTATATATTCTAATAGGGTCACCTTCTCCAGCTGAAGTCCAGAGGTTCTTACCCAATCTATTTTTATTGTGATCAATAATGGCATTTGCTGTATTAAGGATATTACTTTTAGATCTGTAGTTTTGTTCGAGCTTAATAATTTGCTTAACATGAAAGTCTCTTTCCATATCTTTCATATTTCCAACTCTTGCACCTCTAAAACTATAGATAGATTGATCATCGTCACCTACAGCAAATACAAAACTACTATTACCCGCAAGAAGTTTTAACCACTTATATTGAAGTTCGCTTGTGTCTTGAAATTCGTCAATCAGAATATGTTTAAATCGATCTTGATAGTGTTGACGTATTGCCGCATTTTTTTCAAAAAGCTCAAAGCATCTTAAAAGTAATTCACCAAAATCAACTAAGCCTTCTTTTTGACATTGCTTTTCATATTCAAGATATATTTCATTTAATTTTTTTGAATGTGTGTCGTAAGTGTCCACATGAGCAGCTCTTAATCCCTCATCTTTGCATCCATTAATATAGTGCTGTACTTGCTTTGGTGCATAAGTCTCATCATCCACATTCATGGTTTTCATAGTTCTCTTGATGAGAGATAACTGATCCTGACTATCTAGAATCTGAAACGTATCAGGTAAGTCAGCATCTCTTGCGTGCGTTTTAAGAAATCGATTGCATAAACCATGGAATGTACCCACCCACATACCTCTTGTATTAATAGGGAGTTGCATGGTTATTCTTTGTAACATTTCCTTTGCAGCTTTGTTGGTAAATGTTACGGCAATAAGTCCAAAAGGACTCACCACATTTGTTTGGATAAGCCATGAAATTCTAGAAGTTAATACTTTAGTTTTACCACTTCCTGCGCCCGCTAAAATTAGTGCAGATTCATTTTGAAGTGTGACAGCTTCAATTTGTTTTTCATTAAGATCTTTAAATTGATTTTGATTGGGAAGGGATGCATTCATGAGGTGTAATGCTATCCTAAATTATTGAAAGATAAAAAAAAGATTAAAAAAAAGACCTCTTAAGAGGTCT
>RHAY01000055.1 GCA_010031285.1 Methylophilaceae bacterium
AATATTGATGAAAATGCACAAACGCCAGCTAAATTTGGCATCAGAGGCATTCCAACTTTAATGATTTTTAAAAATGGTAATGTCGAAGCAACTAAAGTCGGTGCCTTATCAAAATCCCAATTAACCACATTTATCGATAGCAACATCTAAAGTTAACCCCTCCTTAAAACCCCTCAACGCAACACTAATCGGAAACCCCAAAACATGCATTTATCTGAATTAAAACACCTCCCCATTGCACAACTCGTAGAAATGGCGATCACGGACGAAATCGAAAATGCTAGCCGCATGAGAAAGCAAGATCTGATCTTTGCGATCTTAAAAAATAAAGCAAAAAAGGGGGACAGCATTTTTGGAGACGGTACTCTCGAGGTACTTCAAGATGGTTTTGGATTCTTAAGATCGCCAGATACATCATATCTAGCAGGTCCTGATGATATTTATGTTTCTCCTTCTCAAATTCGCCGCTTCAATCTTCATACAGGGGACACAATTCAAGGTGAAATTAGAACGCCTAAAGATGGCGAACGTTATTTTGCATTGGTCAAAGTTGATCAAGTCAATAACGAAGCACCAGAAAATACAAAACATAAAATTCTTTTTGAAAACTTAACCCCTCTTTTTCCAACGATTCCTCTTACATTAGAAAGAGATATCAATGGTGAAGAAAATATTACAAGTCGTGTGATTGATATGATCGCACCTATTGGTAAAGGCCAGCGCGGTTTGATTGTAGCAAGTCCTAAGAGCGGTAAAACTGTCATGATGCAAAATATTGCCCATGCGATTACTGCGAATCATCCTGACGTTTCTTTGATCGTGCTTCTAATTGACGAAAGACCGGAAGAAGTGACTGAAATGACAAGATCTGTGAAAGGTGAAGTGGTTGCATCGACATTCGATGAGCCTGCGACACGTCACGTTCAAGTCGCTGAAATGGTTCTTGAAAAAGCGAAGCGCCTTGTTGAGCATAAAAAAGATGTCGTCATTCTTTTAGATTCCATCACAAGATTAGCAAGAGCTTATAACACCGTCATTCCTTCATCTGGCAAAGTGCTCACCGGTGGTGTGGATGCCAATGCACTTCAAAAACCAAAACGTTTCTTTGGTGCAGCAAGAAATATTGAGGAAGGTGGATCACTCACCATCTTAGCCACTGCTCTAATTGATACAGGTTCTCGTATGGATGATGTAATTTACGAAGAATTTAAGGGTACCGGCAACATGGAAATTCACTTAGATCGTAAGATGGCTGAAAAACGCCTCTATCCTGCAATTAATGTGAATAAATCAGGCACCCGTAAAGAAGAGCTCCTTATTCCTAAAGATAATTTACAAAAGATTTGGGTGCTTAGAAAACTGCTTCACCCTATGGATGATCTGGAAGCGATGGAATTCTTGCTAGACAAGATTAAAGCTACTAAAAATAACAATGACTTCTTTGACAGTATGCGAAGAGGTTAAGACGCAAAATTGATTGATTTTTGGTCCTAAATCATTGATAATGCGCATCTATTGAACGAAAGTTGGAAACATTATGAAATCTGATATACACCCAAATTACCCTGAAATTAATATCACATGCAGCTGTGGTAATAAATTTAAGACTCATTCAACCGTTGGTAAAGATATGAACATTGAAGTTTGCTCGCTTTGTCATCCTTTCTACACAGGTAAACAAAAGATTTTAGATACTGCAGGCCGCGTTGAGAAATTCAAACAAAAATATGGCATGTAAGGAAGTCGTCTCATTAATGCTTTATGGATGGGACTCACTATTTTGATGGTTGGCATGGTAAATCGAGAATTATGGGGTATCGGCTTTGGAAGACAAGCAGCGCTTATTTTTATAGGCTCAGTAGGTCTTATCTTGAATGTTCATACATTAATGCCCGGCATTGCAACATTGACAGGTCTTGCGATGGGATTTTATGGCTTGGCTCTTTCTAAAAGAAGGCCTTTTAGATCGGCCATACTTCTCGGGGTTGGTTTAGGGTTAAGTTTTTTATCAGGAGGTGTCATACCCGTTCTTAGTCTTGTGCTTTCAACACTTCTTTTACCAGCATTTTTTGAAATATGGCGAACGCGTCGCTATGGGCTTGTTTTAAGTTTAAGTCTATTTGTAAGCTTACCTTTTCTCATGGTATGGCCAGTACTTCTTTGGTGGTTCCAACACGACCTATTTTTAACATGGGTAAATAGCTTTCATTTATTCCAAACGCAAAATTATATTTTTTATATTAAAAATCTTTCATGGTTTGCTTGGCCAGCACTTCCTCTCGCTGCCTGGGGCTTATGGAAATTCAAACATAAAATGTGGTCTCAAGCCAAATTTCAATTACCGATTATTTTTTTCATATCAACACTCATCATCACGGCTTCTTATGCAAAAACAAATCAGGCACTCTTGATGCCATTTCTCATTCCACTATCCACGATTGCGGCAGGAAGCATTGAAACTTTAAGAAGAGGTGCTGCAAGTGCACTGAACTGGTTTGGCATTATTTTATTTTCAACGATCCTGTTTCTTATTTGGTTGGGTTGGAGTGCAATGCTTACTGGTTTCCCACAAAAAACATATGAGCGTATGCAATTTTTAGCGCAAACCAATGAATCTCATTTCAATATTTTTATTTTAATTATTGCAATCCTTCTTACAGCCATTTGGATTTTTTCTATGGTCAAAGTAAGGATCACAAATCGCTCCTGCACGACCAATTGGTCAGTCGGTCTTACAGTTAGCTGGGCTCTTCTTATGGCTTTGTGGCTCCCATGGATTAACCACAAAAAAGACTTTAGTCCACTTTTTTTATCGATGGAAAAAGTTATCCAAGATAAAACCTGTCTCACCACTCACAATATCAATGACGCACAAATTGATTTGATTGATTACTATTTAAATATCAAAGCAACCAGAGAAGGTGATCGAAGCAATTGTCATTACTTACTTATCTATCAATTGCACAAAAAAGATCTTCCACCGATGAGTGAAAATTGGAAATTGGTATGGAATGAAAAACAACCTGGCGATAAAAATAATTACAAACTATTCTATAAAGAATAAAAACTCAAATATGCTTTTTGATCGCATCGATCACGATTACTTCTAAACCCTTACCCGCATCTTTTGCAACGTGCTCTTTAATTTGATTGCGCATAGGAGGTGCCCAAAATTTCTTTAGATGATTTGCAATCTCTTCTTTAGCTTTTTCTTGATCCGGATAGGATTTAAAAAAAGAGCCGATCTGATTAGCCATAGTAACAAGTTGATCAATATTCATATTTAATTTCTAGTAAGTCTTTCAGCGTAACTATAAATCACATAATGGGGGGCTCTTGCAAACCCAACCAAACATACCCCATATTTTAGCGCAGATCGTATGGCAAGTCCCGTGGGTGCTGATATTGCAATCAATACCGAAGCACCTAACATCACAGTTTTTTGGACCATCTCATAGCTTGCGCGACTTGTGGTGATCACAAAGCCATGATCAGAAATGTCTTTTTTTTTCATTGCGCCAATCAATTTATCCAATGCATTATGTCGACCCACGTCCTCCCGCACAATTTGAATATCGCCTTGTTCGTTGGCCCATGCGCATGCATGTGTTGCGCCTGTTTTCTTTTGCAGCGTTTGTGTGGCAGACATTGACTCAAGCGCTTTAATTATTGCACTTTCTTTCAACGTGAAACGAGAATCTATCTTTTTTTCTGGCAATCTTAACGCTTGGTCTAAATTTTCAGCACCACATAATCCACAACCTGTTCTGCCAAGAAGATTTCTACGTTTATTTTTGAGTGATTGAAAACACGCTGCTGAAATATCAATCTGAAGTTCGATACCATTCGCTTGATGAATAATTTCAATACCGTAGACATCACTTTTATTTTCTACAATACCTTCTGAAATAGAAAACCCTAAGGCAAAATCTTCAAGATCTGAGGGTGAGGCTAGCATAACAGCATGTGAGATGCCGTTATAGACAAATGCGATTGGCACTTCTTCTGCAATGTCATCTGTTTCTATTTTATTGACATGGCTTTTTAAAACTTCATAAGTCTTAAAACTGTGCTCTGTATCAATAAAAAGATTTTGTGCCACTGATTAAATCTAGTGAATTTTTAATGCGTTAGATTTACCTGCAAATTCAATTTGCTCTTCACTGAAATGTTGATATTGTTTCTGCCAGTCAGATAATTGTGTTACTTTGCTGACCTGTACCGCTGTGACTTTAAATTCAGGGCAGTTTGTGGCCCAATCTGAGTTATCTGTCGTAATGACATTGGCACCTGACTCAGGATGATGGAACGTTGTATAAATCACACCAGGCTGAACGCGATCTGTGATTTGAGCTCTTAATACCGTCTCTCCTGCTCGACTAACAATCCCTACCCAATCACCGGATTTAATCCCTCTTTCTTCAGCATCATGTGGATGAATCTCAACCACATCTTCTTCATGCCACGCGACATTCTTTGTTCTTCTTGTTTGCGCGCCTACATTATATTGAGAGAGTATTCTGCCTGTTGTTAAGATAAGCGGGAACTTCTGTGTCACTTTTTCTGAAGTGGGCACATACTCAGTCATAATAAATTTACCTTTACCACGCACAAATTCATCGATATGCATAGTCGGTGTTCCAAGCGGATGCTCTTCATTACAAGGCCATTGAATACTACCTAATTCATCTAGCTTTTGATAACTGACACCGGTAAATGTAGGCGTCAGTTTTGCAATCTCATCCATGATATCTGAGGCATGTTTATAATCCATCTTGTAACCTAGCGCATTGCAAAGCATCTGTGTGATTTCCCAGTCTTCATAACCATTTTTAGGAGACATCACTTTTCTTACTCTTGAAATACGTCGCTCTGCATTAGTAAATGTGCCATTCTTTTCTAGGAATGAGGAGCCTGGTAAGAAGACGTGCGCATACATTGCGGTTTCATTTAAAAATAAATCTTGCACAATGACGCATTCCATTGATTCTAATGCATGGGTGACATGTTGTGTATTTGGATCTGACTGTGCAATGTCTTCGCCCTCACAATAGAGTGCTTTAAATTGACCCTCAATGGCAACATCTAACATATTTGGAATTCTTAAACCGGGTTCATTTTGTAATT
>RHAY01000056.1 GCA_010031285.1 Methylophilaceae bacterium
GAACTAAATACTCAGCTATTAGGTTATGAGACTGATTTGGATAAACCATAACACTATTTTCGAGAGCATTAACACTCTCTACACAGATCATTTTTTTCCATTCATGTTCAGCACCCATATCAACCATAGTTTTTACCTTTTTATCCCAGGGCGTCCAAATAACAGTTGATTCACTATTTTGCTTTTGAACAGTGATTTTTCTATTAAACCCTTCATCATGAATCACACACGTATCGCTTGTATTTAAATAAACTCTATCGAACTCAGCGTCAAATTTAATTTGATCTTCTTGAGTAAATTTTTTATATCCCCTAACTTTGTCAGAATAGATTTTATTTTCTAACCCCGTCACTTTAATATTTTCTATATCACTTACTTGAAAATAAGTGTGATATCCCTCACCAATCAAAAAAGGCTGTTCAGAAAGATTTGTTGTTTTGAGGTCCAGATGAATTGAATTGCCAATTATGATAGAAAGTTCTAAATTAAATTGATAAGAAAGCTGCCTATTCACTTCAGGAGTTGGAAGCATCACCAATGTAACTTTGGTTGCCCCATTTTCTAAATCAATAACTTCATTAATGCGCCATGGAATGACTCTAGCAAATCCATGCGGACAAAAACTTCCATCAGTAGGGTGTGCGCCAAACCAAGGCCAACATATAGGTACGCCACCTCGAATATGCGGCCTCCACTGCATGACATGCGCTCCCTGCAAGGCAATTTTTGCTGAAGCTAGCTCATTATTGATTGTGATAAATTTTAATCCAATTTCATTTTGCGTAATCTTATAGCTTTGAGCAGCTGATATATTTTTTTCACTTATCATTTTAAAAATTAAATTTCCTCTAACTTTGAAATATCTCGAATAGCACCTTTATCTGCACTTGTCGTCATTAACGAATATGCTTTTAATGCTTGAGATACTTTTCTTTCTCTTGGTTTTGGTTTCCAACCATTTTTTCCTTTAGCATTCATCTTATTTTTTCTTTGTATAAGTGACGAATCATCAATCATTAAATTAATTGTTCTATTTGGAATATCGATTTCAATTTGATCGTTTTCTTCAATCAGCGCAATCTCTCCTTGTTCCGCAGCCTCAGGTGATACATGTCCAATGCTTAATCCTGATGTTCCGCCGGAAAATCTGCCATCAGTTAAAAGCGCACAAACTTTACCAAGATCTTTTGCCTTTAAATAAGTTGTGGGGTAAAGCATTTCCTGCATTCCAGGGCCGCCTCTTGGTCCTTCATATATGATTACAACAATATCGCCAGCGACAATCTTGTCTCCTAAAATAGCCGCTACAGCCTCATCTTGAGATTCAAAAACGCGCGCACGTCCATTAAATTTCAATATACTTTCGTCAACGCCCGCTGTTTTAACGATGCAACCATTACGAGCAATATTTCCAAAAAGTACTGCAAGGCCTCCATCTTGGCTATATGCATTTTGTTTGTTACGGATACATCCACCAGATCTATCATCATCTAAAGTTGGATAAAGCATGCTCTGGCTAAATGCTATCGTTGTCGGTATTCCTCCTGGCGCAGCACGATAAAAATTTTTTACTTCCTCATCTTTCGTTGTGACAATATCCCAATGATCTATTGCTTCGCCTAAATTTTTAGAGTGTACTGTCGAAACATCTCTATGAATTAATGATGCTCGATCAAGCTCTCCTAAAATGCCCATCACACCCCCAGCTCTATGAACATCTTCCATATGAAATTTAGCAGTAGCAGGCGCCACTTTTGCTAAACAAGGAACTTTTCTTGAAATGCGATCTATATCCTTCATCGTGAAATTTACTTTAGCTTCGTTGGCAGCAGCCAGTAAGTGAAGAACGGTGTTTGTAGAGCCTCCCATTGAGACATCTAAGCTCATTGCATTTTCAAAAGCTTTAAAATTTGCAATATTTCTAGGTAAGATACTTTCATCATCTTGCTCATAATATCGTTTTGCTAATTCAACAATTAGTTTTCCGGCATTTTGAAATAACTTTTTTCTAGCCGCATGTGTGGCTAAAGTGCTGCCATTGCCGGGCAAGCTTAATCCTAGGGCTTCTGTAAGACAGTTCATTGAATTTGCTGTGAACATTCCTGAACATGAACCACAAGTTGGACAAGCAGATCGTTCAATTTCATCAGAATTTTTATCAGAAACTCTTGTGTCGGCTCCCGCCACTATCGCATCCACTAAATCTAATTTCTTAACTTCATTATTCCAACTAACCTTACCAGCTTCCATAGGGCCGCCTGATACAAAAACTACAGGAATATTAATTCTAAGCGCAGCCATGAGCATACCCGGCGTTATCTTGTCGCAGTTCGATATACAAACTAAGGCATCTGCACAGTGAGCATTTACCATATACTCAACGCTATCGGCAATAAGGTCGCGGCTTGGAAGGCTATATAGCATGCCGTCATGACCCATAGCTATCCCATCATCCACTGCAATGGTATTAAATTCTTTCGCAACACCGCCATGTTTTTCAATTTCTCTTGCTACAAGCTGTCCTAGATCTTTTAAATGAACATGTCCCGGAACAAATTGAGTAAATGAATTACAAACTGCAATAATTGGTTTTGTAAAATCTTCGTCCTTCATACCTGTGGCTCGCCATAGTGCGCGAGCACCAGCTTGGTTTCTTCCATGCGTTGTCGTTTTAGAGCGATATGCGGGCATAATGACCTCTTACAATTTCAATCAATTTAAGTAATTATTTTAACTTATAATGACAACAAACTTATGCTTATTCATCCCCAAATAGACCCAGTAGCACTTAATCTTGGGCCGTTTCAAATTCATTGGTACGGAATCATGTATCTTTTTGCTTTTATAGGATTTCTTCAGTTAGGCAAAGTTCAAATCAGAACTCGTCCATGGCTATCCTGGAATGAAAAAATGTTAGATGATGCTTTTTTTTATGGGGCTATCGGTGTTATTGCAGGCGGTCGATTAGGTTATGTCTTATTTTATCAACTGCAATATTATTTGCAGGAGCCAGATGAAATTATTGCGTTATGGAAAGGCGGAATGTCATTTCATGGCGGATTTTTAGGTGTAGTGATTGCCATGGTTCTCTTGGCTAAAAAATATAAAATATCACTACTCTCAATTTTAGATTTCATTGCTCCTTTGGTTCCCTTAGGACTTGCTTTTGGTCGCATTGGAAATTTTATAAATGCAGAGCTATGGGGAAGACCTACCCAAATCTTCTGGGGCATGATTTTTCCTAATGTAGACGATATTCCAAGACACCCATCTCAACTATACGAAAGCTTCTTTGAAGGTTTAGTTCTCTTTGTAGTGCTTTGGGTTTATTCAAAACAAAAAAGAGGTAAAGGTCAAATAGCCGCTTTATTTTTAATACTATACGGAACATTTAGATTTTTAATTGAGTATACAAGAGAGCCTGATTCGTTCTTAGGCTTGCTCATCTTTAATCTTTCGATGGGGCAATGGTTATCCATTCCTATGTTCTTAGCTGGTATTTATCTTTTTAAGAAAAACTAACAACAGCGTTTTATACCGCTCCATTTTTTATCAAGTGTAGCTTGATAAAATCTTTGCTTACTCATCAATTTATGTTTTTTTGAACATTGCTTATGGTTTATGAGATATAAATCATATAGATCATCTCCCGAGATTCTGCGAACGAATTGATATATTGATTTAATTGCTTTTACCATAGCTTATTAATTCTTTTTGAAAAATGAAATTCTTAACATATCAACAACAACTGTCCACAAAATAATTAATAAGAATAAAGTAATAAAAGCATCTAATTTTTGATTAAAAATTAATTGGTATGTAATAGAAATTTTACTATCTTCAATGAGTCCGGTATTTATTTTTTCTGTCAGATCTCTTGCTGCCGCAATAAATCCAACTCTAATATCTTGACTAAATATTTTTTGATAAGCAGCTGTCGTCGTTACAATAATGAGCCAAAATAATGGTAGTCCTGTAACCCAAGCGTATTTTAATTTATTTGATTTTATAAGAATGCCAGTACCCACAGATAATGCAATTGCTGCAAGCATCTGATTTGCGATACCAAACAAAGGCCATAAAATATTTACGCCACCATTTGGATCTATGACGCCAATATATAAAAAATATCCCCAGCAACTTACAACAATTGCACTACTTATAATAATAGATGGCATCCATGAAGTTTGACCAAATTTTGGATAAATGTTGCCAATCATATCTTGCAACATAAACCTTCCAACACGAGTGCCAGCATCCAGCGTAGTAAGAATAAATATGGCCTCAAACATGATGGCAAAGTGATACCACATCGCTAATAAATTTGTACCAAAAGCTTTACCAAATATATTTGCCATACCTACTGCTAGTGAAGGGGCGCCACCCGTTCTCGCGAATAAGGAGGTTTCACCCATATTTTTTGCAAGTAATTCCATTTCTTCGACTGTAACTTTAAATCCCCATGTATTAATTTTTTGAATTGCACCTGCAGCCTCTGCCCCAACAACACCTATAGGGCTATTGATTGCAAAAAAGACTCCTGGCTCTAAAACTGTTGCAGCTATCAAAGCCATAATAGCTACAAATGACTCTAGAAGCATCGCGCCATAACCTATCATAGGAATATATTTTTCATTTTCTAATAATTTAGGTGTTGTACCCGAAGCAATTAAGGAATGGAATCCAGAAATTGATCCACAGGCGATGGTTATAAAAACAAAAGGAAATATACTGCCTCCAAAAATGGGTCCTGTGCCACTCGTGAATTGCGTTAATGCTGGCATTTTGATTTCTGGCTGCAAAGTCATAATTGCAACAGCTAAAACAATCACTGTGCCCAATTTTACAAATGTAGATAGATAATCTCTCGGGGCTAGCAATAGCCAGACTGGAAGGACTGCAGCTGCAAAACCATAAAAAATAACGACCCATGCCAGTGTTAAGCTGTCATGATCAAAATAGGTCCTAAATGTTTGCGAATGATCAATCATTCCTCCAGCAAAAACAGCCAAAAGCAATAATCCAAATCCAATTAACGATGCTTCAAGCACTCTTCCTGATCTGATAGA
>RHAY01000057.1 GCA_010031285.1 Methylophilaceae bacterium
GATTCTTTAAGTTGGGGTAATTCATGTGGCTTATAAACACCTTCAAATATAGGCGCTGAAAATGTTTTATCTTCTTTTATATAAGCGCTGAAATATATCTCCCCCATTCTGGCATCAATAACACTAATCACTTTATTTTTACCAGAGCTATCAGCAAGTGCTAAAAGATTATTCACCCCAATAACTGGAATTGAGGCGCCATAACCTAATCCGTATGCAATCCCACAGGCAATTCTAATACCTGTAAATGAGCCTGGCCCTCTGCCAAATGCGATAGCATCAAGATCTTTTGTATTTAATTCATGTTCACTTAATAATTTATTTATTTCCGGCAAGACAATTTCTGAATGTGTCTGCCCAGCCTTGATATTAATCGAATAAAAATCTTCATGAATCTTCAAACCTAAAGACATATATTCGGTTGAGGTATCTAAGGACAAAATCTTCATAAATTAAATTTTTTCTAGAAATTGGATGACTTCTAAATCATTTCGAGTTCGAGCAAATGGAGGTAGACTCTGCCACATTCTTTTTCCATAAGCTTTATCAATAATTCTTGTATCGCATATGACAAGAACGCCCTTATCAAACTCATCTCGTATTAATCGACCGGCACCCTGTTTTAAAGTAATGACTGCATTAGGCAGCTGGTATTCCATAAAAGCATTTCCGCCACTTTGGTTGATTTTATCAATTCTCGCAGCCAGCACGGGATCTTCTGGCGAAAAAAATGGTAATTTATCTATCACGACTAATGACAAAGCATCTCCCTTCACATCTACGCCCTCCCAAAAACTTAAGGAGCCAATGAGAATTGCGTGGCCATGCTCTCTAAATTTATTTAAAAGATGATTTCTTGAGCCATCCCCTTGAAGGTAAATTGGATAATCCAATTGGTCTGTTTCAATTTTGTCTTGAAGTAATGTAAATATTTCCCGCATGGATTTTAATGTCGTACAAAGAATAAATGCTCTGCCTTTACTAGCTTTAATAAAAGGATAGATCTGATTCACGACTGCGAAATTAAAATTCTCGTGATTGGCATCCGGCATCGATTTAGGCACATAGAGCAAGGCTTTTTCAGCATAATTAAATGGGCTCTCTTTAGAAACCGAATCCGCATCCATCAAACCCAGCTGATTTTTGAAATGATCAAAGTTAGTTTTTACAGCCAGTGTTGCTGATGTAAAAATCCATGCAGTTGATTCATTATTAATATGTTTTGCAAACATATCAGCAATCGATAGGGGGGTATTATTAAGCTGCACAGACTGAGAATAAACTTCAAGCCACTTAATAGAGTTATTATCAGCATCCTGACGCCAAGCATCAAAACTCGAGAGTATTTCATGGGCATTATCAAAATACTTTTCAATCTCCGAATCTCTATCTTTATGATCTGCTAATAACTCAATTAATTTTTTGAGTTTTTCGATCAAGTCTTCGTAAGCAAAGTCAAATCGACTAAAAGAAGAAACTTTTTGATAAGGATATCGATTGGACTCTCTTGGGAATGCGAGCCTAAAATCTTTACTTGCTTTTTCTAAGTCATTTAAAATAGATTCGAAATCGAAAACATCTTTCAAATGTTTTAAATAAATCTGATAGCCATCTTGGACGATCTCAGTGATCTGACTGGTTGAAATATTCTTTCCATAAAAAATTGAAGCGATGTCTGGAATCTGGTGAGCTTCATCAAAAATGACCGTCGCAGCCTTTGGAAGAAGTTCAGATATGCCTTCCTCTTTCATATTAAGGTCGGCAAAAAATAAATGATGGTTGACGATAGTAACGTCCGCAGCTAAAGCTTTTTTTCTAGCGTTCATGACAAAACACTCTTTATAAAAACTACAGTCCTGTCCTAAACAATTTTCTTTGGTAGAAGTTACTTGTGGCCATATAGATGAGCTTTCTGGAATAGTATCCAATTCTGCTCTGTCGCCATCATCACTATACTTTGCATGTTGGTTCACAAGGTGCAAATAAGTTACATCTTCCTTATTCATAAAGGCGCCTTCAATCATGGCGTTTTCTAATCTTAAATGACATAAATAATTTGACCTGCCTTTGAGCATAGCTAGGCTTACTGGCACTTTTAATGCATCCCTAATCATAGGGATATCCTTAGTGAATAATTGATCCTGTAAATTTTTAGTTGCTGTAGAAATAATAATTTTGCCACCAGAGAGAAATGCAGGTACAAGATATGCAAAAGTTTTGCCAATACCCGTACCTGCCTCAACAATTAATTTTTTTTTATGTGTAATTGCTTCGTCAATTAAGATGGAGATATCGATCTGCTCTTGCCTCACTCGATATTCATCGATGCTATGCGAGAGATCGCCTTTTTCACTAAAAAATTGCGAAATAAATATTTCATTCATGATCATGAGATTATCGCATGCAGATGAAATTCGGATTTCACAAACCCCTTATAAATGGTAAAATCTATTAAATTTACTTATTTTCAAACTATGAATTTCAAAGCTTTACTCATTTTTTTAGTCCTCGCATTTTCCAGTCCATCCTGGGCTGAAGTTGATTCATCGAATTTAAGCGATCTAGACCCAACTTCACTTTCGGAAGTAACACCAGCAGCTGATCAGCAATGGAAAAGTGATATTTCTCGTATTATTGATAAAGCTTATGAGCTCACAGGCATTAAATATAAGTTGGGTGGTTCAAAACCAGAAACTGGTTTTGATTGCAGTCAATTTGTAAAATATGTCTTTGAACAAGCTTTAAATTTAAGTCTCCCTCCAAGCGCTAGATCCTTAAGCAAGGTCGGCGAAACGATTAAATTTGAAGACTTACAACCAGGTGATCTTGTATTCTTTAATACGCGTAAATCCAAGTTCTCTCATGTCGGTATCTACGTCGGAAACAATGAATTTATTCATGCGCCCCGAACAGGCAAAACTATTCGCATTGAAAGTCTTACTAAAAACTACTGGCTTAAAAGATTTAATGGTGCAACAAGAGTTGAGCCAGAAGAAACACTCTAAAGATCGGTATGGCCCAGATTTTTCTCTGGACTAATTTTATCTCGGATCAACTTTTTAATATCTTTAATATCAAGAAATCCTCCGAAGTCTGATCTGGAATAGATTTTCTCTTTATCCAAGAAAATTTCAAAAATACCGCCCGATTTAGGGGTTAATGTAACAGATAAAATTTCATCCTGAAAAGTCGTCAGTATTTCCTGCATCATCCATGAAGCTCGAGGAAGCCAACCACATTGCGTACAAAATTGAATCTCAATTTCATAAGTTTTAGATTTAGTTCCCATATTTATAGAGTTATTCTTAAAATATATTTATAAAAGCCTATTGATATAAGGCAAACAAAAAGACAGAATGCATTAATATTAAATAATTAATCCTTGTATAGCTTATTACGAAAGTCATTCATGCGCTCAAAAATCGAAAAATTTACCCTCATAGCATGTGGTGCTATTATCGGTGTTCTCATCAGTTTAAATTTACCTGTCTTTGCGGATAAGACTGAAAAAAATAATCTTCCTATTGATGAGCTTCGAACTTTTGCTGAAGTTTTTGGCAAGATTAAATCTGATTACGTAGAACCTGTAGAGGACAAAAAGCTTATTAATGAAGCACTCAATGGCATGCTGACCGGCCTTGATCCTCATTCTTCTTTTTTAAATGTCGAAGACTTTAAAGATTTGAATCAAGCAACCCAAGGTGAGTTTGGTGGTCTTGGTATTGAAGTTGGTATGGAGGATGGTTTTGTAAAAGTCATATCTCCTATTGAAGACAGTCCAGCTTATAAGGCCGGGTTAAAGAGTGGCGACCTTATTATGAAATTAGATGAAACTTCTACAAAAGGCTTAACACTTAATGACTCAGTTAAAAAAATGCGCGGTAAACCAGGAACTAGCATTGTGTTAACTGTATTAAGGAAAGGTGAAACAAAACCTTTAACTTTTAATCTAGTGCGTGCTGTAATCAAATCACAAAGCGTTAAAGGGAAACTAACTGAGCCCAATTACGCATACGTTCGTATTGCTCAATTCCAAGAACACACAGGTGAGGATTTAGCGAAGCTCCTAAAAAATCTTCGTCAACAAAATAAAACGCCTCTAAAAGGTATATTGCTTGATCTTAGAAATAATCCAGGCGGCTTATTAAATGCAGCTGTTGGCGTATCTGCAGCATTCTTGCCTAAAGGTGATTTAGTTGTTTATACAGAAGGTCGTGCGCAAGATTCAAAAATGCACTTAACTGCTGTGCCAGCAGATTATCTAAAAGGTGGTGGCAAGGATGATTATCTCAAAGATCTTCCTGAAGATATCAGAACAACACCTATGGCTGTTTTAGTAAATAATGGATCAGCATCGGCATCTGAAATTGTGGCGGGTGCGCTCCAAGATCATAAAAGAGCTTTAATTGTAGGTATGCAAAGCTTTGGTAAAGGCTCAGTTCAAAGTATTCTGCCTATGAACAACGGCACAGCAATCAAGATGACTACAGCGAGATACTTTACCCCTAACGGAAGATCCATTCAGGCAAAAGGTATTGTGCCTGACATTATCGTTGATGATGGAAGTGACCCTTCATTCATGACTAAAGAAGCAGATCTCACAAACCATCTTTCAAATCCAAAAGATGCTGATGCGAATACTCCATCTAAAGATAAGGATAGTAAACCTGTGACGCCGCCAGTCAAAAAACCTGAAGAAGAGAAAAAGAAAACTTCTGATACACCATCAGGTCCAATTGAGCCAGGCAGCAAAGCGGATAAGCAATTTCAAGAAGCAATGAATATCCTCAAAGGTCTTCAAATTATTCAAAACAAATGATTGATGACCTCATCATTGAATTTGATAAAGGCCTAAAGGTTTTATTTGCCAAACCTAAAGGCTCGAGACCAAGGCCCGATCTTCACATTAAAGATACTGAATTAACTCCGGAAGAAAAAAAACGCACAATCGAATTGATGCGCGTTAACCACGCAGGTGAAGTTTGTGCTCAAGCTTTATA
>RHAY01000058.1 GCA_010031285.1 Methylophilaceae bacterium
CACGGCCATTTAAAATTGAAATGGGTACCACCATTTGATCGGAGCCAACACCCAAAGGATTGCCGGTTACTGCGGTAGTAGGTAAGGTTAAAATGCTCTTATCCGCAGCTACTACAGGAAAAGTAACCATAAAAAATAAAGCACATGTTATTTTTTTGAGTTTCATTTTGAATCTCTTCAATAAAAAATTAGTAATACAAATTCCCTTAAAATTATTAAGGGAATGAATTCAAGTTAATTTAATACTGAAGTGTTAGGTGGTGCGCGAGCAGCAAAGTAAATTGCTGAAATAGACTGATAAGAATTAGATTGAGAAACAAATGCGACGTAATGATTTGCTTCCTCAAGATTAAAAGTAAATAGACTATCGTTAATATGCTGAAGCTTTGCGAAGCCTATACATTGAGAACATGAATTTAAGTCTGATTTGTGAGACTGGCTATGTTTGACTTGGTCTTCGATGTGACTGATTTCATGCGAGATCGCTGCTTGCTGACTCAAAGCAAACAGAAAAATTAGACACAAAATACTATAAAGTCGTTTAAGCATACGAATAATCTTAACATACAATATTTACAAGTTTATAAGCCAATTCTCTAACATTTATCAAGAACCTTATTTAAATAGCCTACTTTTTATTCATGAAATTCCTTAGCAGAAGTTAAGTGAATTTTTCCTATGATGTATACGTCCTAAGGTTACGATTCATTAAACAAGTTAAGCGACTTGTTACAAGTGAGTTAATAAATAGACATTATTAATTTTTTAAATATTTAAAGGAGAAATACTATGTGGACAACTCCAGCAGCTACTGAAATGCGTTTTGGCTTTGAAGTCACAATGTACGTAATGAATAAGTAATTGATAATTACAAGTGAAAAAACTTAAAAGCCTAGCTCAAACTAGGCTTTTTTTAATATGATTTAAAGGGGATATATATGCCATCAAAATCAAGGCAACAAGTAAAGGCGTCTCAAAAACTTAAAGTTCATCAATCTCCGGGAAACCAAGAAGTTAAAGTTCTTAGAACAACGGATGGTGATATTTTTGTATGTAAACAAGGTGACAAAGCCTGTTGGCAAAGATGGTCATCTGCGATGACTGATTGTGTTTAATTAAAAGGAAAGTAGCAATGAAATATAAAAATAAAACTGAAACATTTGAATGGCTTGTTCATTCCTGGAAATGTACTTGCCCTCTCTGTTCAGCCAATATCCGTTCAAATGATTTTAGCGCATTAAATTATATTGAATGATGTAAGTAGCTATACCAGCAAAATAACCTATTAAAGCTAACCAGCTAATTTTTTTAACATACCAAAAAAATGGGATTTTTTCTAAACCCATAGCAGCGACACCTGCAGCCGAACCAATAATGAGTATTGATCCACCTGTGCCTGCACAATAAGCCATAAATTCCCATAAGAAACTATCAGTTGGATATTGGGTTAAATCATACATGCCCATAGATGCTGCAACGAGAGGCACGTTATCCACAACTGCGCTCAATAAGCCTAACAGCGTTACTATATAATCTTGACGACCAATCACTTTATCTAAAAAAATAGACAGCGAGTTGAGTATATGGCTATGCTCTAGTGTTGCCACAGCTAGTAAAATACCAATAAAAAACACAATCGATGCCATGTCAATGCGATGCAATGCATGAGCCAAAGTAAATTGTGCTTTTTGCGCATCTTCTTTTTTGTAATGCATTAAATCTCCTACTAACCAAAGAATGCCTAATCCAAAAAGAATTCCCATAAATGGGGGTAAATGAGTCAATGTTTTAAATACAGGAACTAAAATTAAAATACCAAGCCCAAAATAAAACATAGTTTTTCGCTCAAAATCAGATGTAAGCATTACAGATGAAGAGTATGTTTTGGTTTGTGTTGAAATACGCTTACCTTTCATTGAGGCCAATCCATAACATAGTTGTTGTTACATCGCCAATAGGAGACCAAGCACCTCCTGCATTAGCCGAAATTACTACTATTGCTGCAAACAAAAGCCTATCTTCTTGTTTTTGTAATAATTTCCTGGTGAGAGAAATCATCACTATAGTAGCTGTTAAATTATCTAATATCGCACTTAAGAAAAAAGTTAAGAATCCTATAATCCATAACATCGAAGTCAGTTTTCTAGTCTTTATACGTGAAGTAATAACTTCGAAACCATTATGGGCATCAATCACTTCAACAATAGTCATTGCGCCAATTAAGAAAAAAACAATTTCGGCTGTAGACACAATCGACTCACTTAACTGATGACCAACATCTACAGGGTTATTAGTGGCTATAGCATAAATAGTCCATAATAATCCAGCACCTAATAATGCAGATGCCGATTTATTAATTCTTATGGTGTGTTCTAGCGTGATTGAAGCGTAAGTAATTACGAAAATAATAATGAGTGCACTAATCATAACTTTATCTTTGATAGTTCATATTCGTAAACCAATTCTAGCACCTTAAATGACAACTCATCTTAAACTATAAAACTTTTGAATATCTTTTCAAATACTTACTATTAGTCAAAGGATTCATGAGTGCCATCAAAATAATATTTTCACGTACAATAAGCAATGAGTATTTTTTAAAATTCAATTAATAATAGTTTATATATAACGATGACTGATACATTAACTCCAGAGGAAATAATTATTCGAATAGCGCTCGCGCTTATTGCAGGCTTAATTATTGGTTTTGATAGCTGGCGACACCAACGTAATGCCGGTATTAGAACCTATTGTGTTGTAGTAGTTACATCCACTATGACAATGATGTTGATGAATAGCATTTCCTTTAATCACCCCGATGCTTTTAGTCGAGTATTAGCAGGCATGATTACAGGATTAGGGTTTTTTGGTGGTGGAATTATCATGCGTGAAACAGACACGCATCGTCTGTATGGCTTAACAACTGCTGCAACAATTTGGGCCTGCGGTTTAATTGGGGCTTGTATTGGATCAGGTCACTACTTTATAAGCGTTGCAGGTCTTATTGGAATGATGCTGGCTTTATATGTCGATTTTGATCATTTCGTAAGAAAAACATTAGGTATTAAAAGTAAAGAAGATTTAAAGAGAAATATAAATGGCTAAAAAAATAAACCAAGAAGAATTGCTAGAAAAAATTCATCAAAAACTCTCTGAGATTAATTCTAATATGCTTAAAGTTTTTTGGTTGATGCTTTATCTTCTTAATAAGTAAATTCCAGCAAGCGTCTCTATTTATACCCGCACTACCTTTGACTAAGCTAAACTCTCTATGTCGGAGTAAATAAATTTAAAATGTTTATTTTTTGAAATATTATGATGGCTAAATTAAAAGGCTCACTTTTTCAAATTAAAGTCTGGAATGAAATAAAAAAAATACCGAAAGGAAAAGTTGCAACTTATAAAGAGATTGCAATTAATATTGGTCATCCAAAAGCCTATCGTGCAGTTGCAACAGCATGCAAACTTAACCCTCTACCCTTAAAAATTCCTTGTCATAGAGTTATTTGCTCAAGCGGAAAGATAGGAGGCTATTCGGGAAAGTTAAATAGCATAGTAAAAGTAAAGCTATTAAAAAAAGAGGGTTATCTTAAGTAAAAATCTGGCTCCAAATAGCCCTCACTACTTTTGGATGCACTCCCACTTCAGAATGATTCACATTTCCATCTAATTTGGCTTCAAGACCTAATTGATGTTGAAGTCTTCTATATAGCCTATAGGCATCGATAAGTTTTCTAGCTGTCAAAGGTTTTATGAAATCTTTTTCACCTAAAAGGTCCAATAATCCGATATTACCTATATTTTGACTAAGCGCTTTATCTGAAGCACTAAAAGCTAATACAAAATATTGCACAATAAATTCAATATCAATAATTCCTCCGCGATCCTGTTTTAAATCAAAATGCTCACGATCGGCTACTGACTTATCCCCAGCACAAAATCGTGCTCTTGTAATTGCTTGATGTTCCCATGTCCAAGCTCTCTTTAATTGATAATCCCTAAAAGCATCAATAGAACTCACTAAAAGCCCACTCGCACCATCAGGTCTTAATGCAAGGTCAATTTGATATAAAACACCTGAAGATGTGTAGGTGTTAAGCCAGCTATTGATACGCTGAGCAAATCTGGCATATTTTTCAGCCATACCATCTCGCTCATCATCATAAATAAAAACAATGTCTAAATCGGAGGTATAACTCATTTCTTTGCCGCCAAATTTTCCATAAGCAATGACTAAATCTTTTTGAAGCTTCTTTTTTATCTCAGTAAAATCTGGCTTTGTGTAAAAATGATTAATATCAAGAAGCTCATCAATCAGAATCGGATGTTGAATAAGATATTGTGTAAGCCATGGACCTGCCTCAGCGAGCTTAATGAGTATCTTCAACGCACTTGGATTTTCAGTGAGCATAGCAAGATAACTCGCACGACGGCATATACTCTCTAAAATTGAAATTATTCTGATCAATGTCAAATGAGAATCTGATGCCAAAGATGCCTCAAGAATAATTAAAGGCATGACTAAATCAAACCGCTGTCGACTGGCCTCTGGCAAATGAAGGTAACGCGAACTATGCTTTAATCCCTCAAGCACCTGATAAATCTCATCTGGTAATTTAAAGCTTAAACTCTCGAGATGCTTATGTGCATCTTCTAATTTTAAGGTGCTATTCCAAAGCACTTTGGTTATATTTAACTGAGGTGAATCCTCATCTTTAATACTTTCTTTAAATACTTCATCAAAATAAAGCTCGACATTTCCTCTATGAATTTCAAGATCCTGATAAAAAGTATTCCAGTCATCATATTGCATAGATTTAGCTACTCTTAATTTATTTTCATCTGATTTTGGTAGTTCTTGTGTTTGCAGATCTTCCATATACTGAAG
>RHAY01000059.1 GCA_010031285.1 Methylophilaceae bacterium
ATATTAGTACCTACAACACTTCTTGCTGAGCAGCATTACAATAATTTTATGGATCGCTTTTCAGATTCTCCTATCAAGATTGCTGAAATTTCTCGTTTTAAATCCAAAAAAGAACAAGCTGAGTCACTTGTTAAATTAGCAAATGGTGAAATTGATATCATCATTGGCACACATAGGCTTATTCAAAATGATATTAAATTTAAAAATTTAGGTTTGATTATTATTGATGAAGAACACCGTTTCGGGGTGCGCCAAAAAGAATTACTTAAGGCAATGCGTGCGGAAGTTGATGTCTTAACTCTTACGGCAACACCTATTCCTCGAACACTATCTATGGCTATGGAAGGCCTGAGAGAATTTTCCATAATTTCCACACCCCCTCAGAAACGCTTATCAATTAAAACATTCGTAAATAATTATTCGGAAGGCATTATTCGCGAAGCAGTTTTAAGGGAATTTAATCGAGGCGGCCAAGTTTATTTCTTACATAACGATGTTGACACTATCCTTTCAATGAAAGAAAAATTAGAAAAATTAATACCTGAAGCAAGAATTGAAATTGCTCATGGACAAATGCGAGAGCGAGAGCTTGAAAGAGTTATGCATGATTTTTATCAGCAAAAAGCTAATATCTTGCTTTGTACAACAATTATTGAAACGGGTATAGATATTCCTTCAGCGAATACAATTATTATGAATCGTGCAGATATGTTTGGATTGGCTCAACTCCATCAATTAAGGGGGAGGGTAGGAAGATCTCACCATCAAGCTTATGCTTATTTGCTCGTTGATCCCGATAGAAAAATTAGTAGTCATGCGCAAAAACGATTAGAAGCTATTCAGCTTTTAGAAGATTTAGGAGCTGGATATTATCTTGCCATTCATGATTTGGAAATTCGTGGTGCTGGTGAGCTTTTAGGAGATAACCAAAGCGGTCAAATGCACGAAATTGGATTTAATCTTTATGTAGATATGTTGAATTATGCTGTTAAGCAACTCAAAATAGGCAAAAAATTAAGTCTCGATGACCCACTTCAAAAAAATACCGAAATTAACCTTCATACCCCAGCTATCATTACAAATAGTTATTGTGGTGATATTAATGAAAGGCTTGTGCTTTATAAACGCTTATCAGGTCTCAATGATCAAAGGGGCCTTATGGAAATGAAAGAAGAGTTGATAGATCGTTTTGGTGTCATGCCTGAACAAACGCAATCACTTATTTCTTTTCATGATTTAAGAATTTTTATTCAAGATCTCGACATTAAAAAAATAGATGCAAGTGATGCTTCGATTCAAATTAGCTTCGCTAGCGATAGTAGAATAGATCCACTAAAGCTCATTAAGCTTCTCAGTGAAGATAAACGTTGTCGTATGAGTGGGCCCGATAAAATTAAAATAGCTGTTACGATTGATGACATTTTAGAGCGAGTTCAGTTTATTAAAGATTTTTTAAGCAAAATATTTGATACATGAAAAAAATATTAGTCTTATTTATAATTTTTAATTTTTTTAGCTGCTCTTTAAATTCACCTTTAAGTTTAAAGAAAGCGCCTGTCATAGGTGACACAACAGATACAATCCTCAATCATTCAACATGGGGTAAGCCTAAAAATAAAAAAATTATTGTAAGAAGTAATGGTAATGACGAGGAGTGGATTTACGAAAAAGGTATTCTTTATATTAAAGGTGGTGAACTTACTTCAATCCAGGAGTTCAATGAGAAGTAAAAGATTTAATAGCTAAATTTTCAAGCGCATCAGTTTAGGCACAAAATCTTCAATCTTATTGTTTTCTGTTTCAATTTCAATTTGCGCTATCGGTTTTACTTCATTGAAATGCTTACCATAGATATCCCAGAGCATACTTAAAAATGAATTTGAAGTAGGCTTAATCTCATCTTTCATTAATACAGATCCTATAAGATGGAGTTTCTTTTTTGCTCTTGTCATGGCAACATAAAGTAATCTTTTTAACTCATTTTCTTCTTTATCTTTCTCAATGTTATAAATCAAATCATACAAGTGAGGAAATTTGTCGTCTGATTCATTAAAAGCTGTAATGTTGTATATTTGATTGTTTTTTATGTAGTTGCCATAAACTATCATTTTTTTGTCTGATGTACGTGTTGTTGAATTTAATGATGGAATAATTACTGTATCAAATTCGAGACCTTTCGCTTTGTGAATTGTAAAAAATTGAATACACTCTTCAGCCGAAGGAATGTCTGATAAATATGTTTTTTTGATTTGATATTCGACTAATTCAAAATCAATTGCGATAGGTGTGCTTGATGTTTGTAAAATATTAAAAAATTTATTTATATCTACAATGTCATTTGGATTATGAAGACATAGTTCTCCTCCTAAGTTCATCCATACTGACTCTATCAGTCTTCTAATATGAGTTTTATTTTTGTTTTCAAAAGCATTTTTGATTATGTCGATGAGCCTGTTAATTCTTTTTCTTCCATCAGAGGAAATGGTATTCATTTTGTTAGCATCATGAATAATTTCCCATACAGTAGAGGTATGATCATCTTCAAAAAGTAGGGCTAAATCATTAAGCGTGATACCACACCATGGAGCTCTGAGAATTGCAAGCCAATGTATTCGGTCACTCAAATCAAGCATTGCATAACTTAAAGATAGAATGTCTTGAATTGATTGATGTTGATCTAAGGTATCAATTTCTACAGCATTAAATTTTAAGGTGGGTTTAAATTTACGAATGTAATTAATTAATTCTGATAGGTGGCTTCTTGATCTTGTGAGAATGGCAATTTTTTCATTATCAGGAAATGTATCAATTAAGTTACATACATACTTTGCTTCCTCTGTCTCAATATCAGCACTCTCTTCAAATGTTAATGCATGAAATTTGAATTCACTTGCATCTGGATCATCTTCTTTTTTTGCTGAGAAAAAAGATTTGTAACTTACAGCACCCTTAGAAATTGAGTCTTCTTTTGGCAGTATTTTTTCAAATATCTGATTTACCTCATTCACAATAAGAGAAGAAGATCGCCAATTATCTTTAAGTCGTATCGTTTCTAAGGGGATTGTATTAAAGCCATTTTTTTTGGCTTCGATAAAAATGCCGACATCAGCTTCTCTGAATTTATAGATGGATTGCATAGGGTCACCCACACAAAAAATTGTTTTCTGAGCTTCAGATGTCCAGCCATCTACTATTTTTTTTAAGAAATTAAAATGGCTTCTACTTGTATCTTGAAATTCATCAATAAGTAAATGTGAGATCTTGAAATCTAGAGACAATAGGAGATCACTTGCTAAATCATTTTTACCAAGGGCTTCATTGGCTATTTCTATGATCTCGATAAAATCAACTGTATTGCTCTGGCTAAATAGCTGTCTTAGTCTTTTATCGCATTGCAGAAGAAGATTTGCAATAGATTTAAGTTTTATGACATATTCTTCATTTATAGGTCTCGGAATATCTTTAATAGATATTAAACAATCTATATTAGGTAGATTTCGACATTTAGCCTTATAAATTTCTCCTTCTTTATCATTCTTAAATCCTTCTCGCGCTGAAATTGAAGTTCGCCTAGTATTTTTATCTGTAAATAAGATTTGTGTGATTTTTTGCCATAAAGGGATTTCTTCTATATCAAAATTAAAGCTTTTTTTATTTCCTAGCTTTATATCTTCTCTCAGCTTTGTATTTTCGAGATAGTGAAGCACCTGAATAAGATCATTCTGTTGATCATGATTTAATGAAGCTTTAATTTTTTGATAAATAGGTCTAATTAAATGATCAAGGTAGTCATTGCTTTCCTCGATAATTTTTGTATTTTCTTTTTGAGTAATTGTCTGGCATCTAGATTTCCATTGGTCTCGAATCGACATCATCGCGATTAAGCGACGATTAATCTTTTCGTATTCATTGTCATAGAGGGTAAAGACAATTTTAATGTCTTCCATAAGCTCTTTCGCCTGCAAAGTTTGTTTAACACATTCTTCGTAGTATTTCTCAGGAGCATCAGTAATATTCGGCTTATCACCCATTTTGTTTAATATAGGAATTTGACTGACGACGTTATGACAGAATTTATCAATAGTCATTACTTTAAGTCGTGATAGGTTGTGTTCGATGTCCCAGCCTTTTTCTTGTGAGCGTTTTAGAATTGTCTGAGCGAAAGGGCTATCGCCTTTTTTAATGCGCTCCAATATTTTAGATTTCATTTCTGAAGCTGCTTTCTTAGTGAAAGTTATAGCTACAATTTCTTCAGGGGCATCAACAATAGTGAGTAGCTTTAAATAGCGATCTGTGAGTAAGCGTGTTTTACCAGATCCTGCAGGAGCTTCTACAATAAATGACCTCAAATGAAGCGCTCTTTCTCTTAATTCGAAATCGCTCATTGCTTAGTTCGCTCAAATTGAAGTATTCGTTCAGGCAATCTTAAGATAGACTTAACTTGACAGTAAGCCATATCTTTTTCTCTTGTAAATATGACAGCTGCATTGCCTGACTCATAGCTTTTGACTGCATTATCAATTCGGCATTTCCAGAAGTCGATTAAATCATCCCAAGAACGGTATTGGGTAGCAGTAAAGTCTTTAATGCCTGGAAGTAGGTCCTTATCTCGCCCGATACCAATCCATTGAGGTTTTGCTGCA
>RHAY01000060.1 GCA_010031285.1 Methylophilaceae bacterium
ACGATAGGAATCGAAACAATCAGATCCCAATCCATACCTGGCTTATCTGTAATCACAATTATCTTTAATGAGCACACTGATATATTTAGAAATCGACAAGTGATATCGGAAAGATTAGCTTCAATTGTGAGTGTAATGCCTCCAGGTATTATTCCAAAAATTACACCGTTAACTTCAGCAGCATCATCTGTCCTAGGTATTGGCATTACATCTAAAACAAAATCTTTAGCCGAAATTAGAACTATAGTAGATCGACTTATTATTCCCCATCTTCTATCAATTCCAGGGGTTGCCGATGTAAATGTTTTTGGTGGGAAAGTTAAACAATACCAAATTGAAATTCAACCTGAAAAACTAATTCAATCAAATATTTCAATCGAACAAATCATTACTGCTGCTAGTAAATCATCTGGCGTTAGAGGTGCAGGCTTTATTGAAAATAATAATCAAAGAATTATTGTTAATACAGAAGGTCAATCTAAATCACTTGAAGATATTGGAAAAACCGCTGTCGTAAACAATAAAAACCAAATTATTTACTTAAAAGACTTGGCAGAAATAAAAGAGGGGTCACTTCCAACAATAAGTGCTGCTTCAATTAATGGAAATGAAGGCATTTATCTATCAGTTCAAGGCCAGCTAGGCTCTGATACATATAAACTTACTCAACTAATTGAAGCTGCTGTAAAAGATATAAGACCATCACTTCTAGAACAAGATATTAAAATTAATCCAGAATTATTTAAGCCAGCAAACTTTATTGATGCATCAATAAAAGGTGTTCGTTTCGATATATTTATAGGTTCTCTTCTTGTGATTATTGTTTTATTTCTATTCTTATTCAATTTTAGAACAGCATTTATATCCGCAACAGCCATACCTCTTTCATTGTTAACAGCCATTATAGTTTTAAGTTATTTTAATCTTGGACTAAATATTATGGTTTTAAGTGGTCTTGCGATTGCTTTGGGTGAAGTCGTTGATGATGCAATTATTGACTCTGAGAATATTTTTAGGCGACTAAATGAAAATGTTAAATTAAAAAATCCTCAGCCTATTACGAAAGTCGTTTATGAGGCATCTATGGAAGTGAGAAGCTCTGTTGTATATGCAACTATGATTGTGGTTACCGTTTTTCTTCCATTACTATCATTAAATGGTGTAGCTGGAAAACTATTCGGTCCTCTCGGTATTGCTTATATTTTTTCAATTTTAGCTTCATTAATAGTCGCTCTAACTGTAACACCTGCTTTATCTTATCTTCTTCTTGGTAAATTAAATTTCAAATCGTCAGAATCGCCAATAATGGCTTTCATAAAAAATAAATATATCTCGCTATTATATTTAATTGAAAAAAGATCGACTGTTATTACATTATTTACTTTTACATTTATCTTAATTGGATTTTCACTTATTCCATTATTTAAAACACAATTCATCCCACCACTCCACGAGGGACATTTCATCATGCATATGACATCACTTCCTGGAACTTCAGAAAAAGAATCATTACGTATTGGTAATGAAATTAGTAAGAAAATTCGCGATATACCCGGAGTAAAATCTGTTGCACAATGGGTAGGAAGATCACCAATGGGTGCTGATACATTTGGAACCCACTATAGTGAATTCGAAATAGAACTTAATCATTTAGATGGACCAACCCAAGACAAAATTTTAGATCAAATTGAAAATTTAACGCAGAATAATAATTATGTTGGGCTTAACTTTGCAATAAATACCTTTCTAACTGAACGCATTGAAGAGACGATTTCAGGATATTATTCATCGGTTGTTATTAATATTATTGGCACTAATCTCGATGCTATTGATCAAGATACGCAAAAAATATCTTCCACCCTAGCTTCAGTTAAGGGTGTTAAAAATATCAATATTGTCTCTCCAGCAGGTACGCCTCAAATTACTATTCATTTTTTATCTGAAAAATTGAGTCAATGGGGAATCCAAAAAACTGATTTATTGAACGTGATTCGAGCGGCATTTGAAGGTCTTCCAGTTGCTCAAGTCTATGAAGGAAATGCAAAAGTTAATATTTCTGTGATTTTGAATAAAAATTTTCGTGACGATATAACAGACATTCAAAAACTCCCTATCATGGCCGCTGATGGAAGAATTGTTCAATTAGGTCAAGTTGCCTATATAGCACAAGAAAATGGCAGATCTAAAATTCTTCATCAAGGTGGTAAACGTATACAAACTATTACTGCTGATATTGATGAAAGAGATATTAATGATTTTAATAGTGATTTAAAAAATAGACTTAGCGCTCTTAAATTAAATCAAGGAAATTATTATGAAGTTACTGGAGAAGCTGAGGCGAATGCAAAATCACAAGAAGAGCTCATTGTGCATTCAATTATTGCAGGTGCAGGCATTTTATTAATGCTTTATATTGCTTTTGGAAACTTAAGAAATTTATTACTTACACTATTTAACCTGCCATTTGCCCTTATTGGCGGGGTATTCGCAGTAGCATTTAATGCTGGATGGATTTCTATTGGATCACTTGTTGGGTTTGTGACACTATTTGGCATTACTTTAAGGAATTCTATAATGCTAATATCGCACTACCAACATCTTATTGAAATTGAAGGCTTCACATGGAATTTAGAGACATGCATTAAAGGCGCCTCTGAAAGATTACCTTCGATTTTGATGACAGCTATTGTAACTGCTTTGGGTTTGCTTCCGCTGGCATTAGGCAGTGGTGAGCCTGGAAAAGAGATTGAAGGTCCCATGGCTACGATCATTGTTGGAGGGCTTGTAACTTCGACTATATTAAATCTATTAATTTTGCCAAGCATCATGTTACATTTCGGAAAATTTGTTAAAAAAGATTAACTTAATCTACTTTAAAAAAATTTATCCATTTACGAATATTAGACGCTTTGAATGAAATTTCATTAAATTCATTTTTTGAATTCGACTGCGCAACAATACCTCCGCCAGAATAAAAATAAATATTATTATCTTTTCTAACCAAAGTTCGAATAGCTATATTGGTATCCATATTATGATTGAAACCAATATAGCCAATGGAACCACAATAAATGTCGCGTCTATGTGGCTCTAAATCAGAAATAATCTCCATTGATCTTTTTTTTGGTGTACCTGTTATTGACCCGCCAGGAAAACAATCTTTAAGTAACTTTGTAAGAGTTGAATGAGGTTTTAATATTCCTTCAATAATACTTTCTAGATGATGAACGTTGCTATAAGACTTAAGCTCGCAAAGAGCTTTCACATTAACACTTCCTGGAATGCAATTTTTACTCAGATCATTTCGAAGCAAATCAACAATCATTAAGTTTTCTGCGCGATCTTTTTCACTCGCAAGTAACTTTTCTGCGTTTTCTTTATCTTTTATGGGGTTAATATCTCTCGGCTCAGTCCCTTTAATTGGTCTAGTCTCTACATATTTACTATGAGATTGAATAAATCTTTCTGGTGACCCACATAAGATATCAAAATCATCAAAATGAAAATAAGCCATAAAAGGTGCGCGATTAATCTCTCTTAATTTTTTATATCCGGTCCAGCTATCCCCTTCACAAGAAACGATATATTTGTTTGAGATATTTATCTGATAGACATCTCCCTCTTTAATATAAGACAAAATTTTATTAATTATGAGATCGTATGCTTCAAAATTTAATAGAGATTTAATATTTGAATTAATTTTAAATATCTGATTCTTAGGTTTTACACTTTTTAATTTTTTAGTGAGTGTAGTTAAATAATCTTTTGTATCTTTATTGATGAGATGGGATGCAATACAGGCAGTTTTTTCTTGATGATCGACAATCAAGGCCCAGTCATATATACCAATCATCATTAAAGGCATGCCAACATGATCCTTGTTGCTTTTAATAGACGGCTGACCTAATTCATATGAAAAGTAACCCAAAGCACCGCCTGTGAATGGCAAGGATGTTTCTTGAATATCAAAATTTGCAAGTATTCCCTCTAAAACATTGAAAGGGTCTTCTTTTGTAATTTTTTTTAGATTATTTTCTTCAATGCTAACAGTGGATTCATCTGCAATTATCTTAATAAATGGATGACTTACTATGATGTCGTATCTCGATTTATCAGAAATGTTTTCGTCTAAATTATCTTGAATTCCACTATCTAGATAACAAGACCATGGATCGTGAGCAATAGTCTCAAAATAAATAGAGCTATCCGAAACATAGGGTAAGGAGATGAGGTGTGTATTATTCAACGGCTGTTGATATCTATACTTTATAAGTTTAAATTATATGCTGATTAAATAATTAAGGGCGCCATAAGCGCCCTTAATTATTAAGCAAAATATCATTACTATTTATTCTTTCGATGACCAAAAAGCAACCATAAAGTTAAAACTATTGTGAAAATTAACATGCCAGCAAACAAAGCGTAATGTTCATAAGCGCATTGATTAGCCTGATACTCACATTTACATTCTTTAGGGTGCTCAATGCAAAACTGTTTATATTCGTCTGCATTCATCATTGCAACAGCATTTTCGAGTTCCAACTTCGTCATCTAGTTAAG
>RHAY01000007.1 GCA_010031285.1 Methylophilaceae bacterium
TCAGTTGGTAGAGCGTCGCCCTTACAAGGCGAATGTCGGCGGTTCGACCCCGTCAGCACCCACCAATCTTAGTAGCAAGTTTTGGAGTGGTAGTTCAGTTGGTTAGAATACCGGCCTGTCACGCCGGGGGTCGCGGGTTCGAGTCCCGTCCACTCCGCCAACATTTTTAAGGCGAATCCTAAGATTCGCCTTTTTATTAATTCAGTAAGAACTTTTTGGTGTCTTTTTTTATCATAAAAAGATAAAAGATATTAGGATAAATCCAATGTTAGAAAAATTTAGAAGTTACGCTCAAACTAAGGCCGCACAAGTTATTTTGGCGCTCATTCTTATTCCTTTTGCATTGTTTGGAATTGACTCATATCTAAATCAAGCCGGTAACAATTTAAGCATAGCTAAAGTTAATGGCTATAAGATTGCACTGCCAGAATACAATCGTGCGATTGAAAATGTTCGTAATCGCATGATGACTGAAGGTAAAAAAGTTGATCCCGCAATGTTTGATTCATTCGAATTTAAAGAGTCTGTAGTTGACGGCTTAATCTCCAAACAATTAGTCAATAATGATATTAAAAAAAGTAAATTTAAAATTACTGATCAACAATTAAGCCAATACATTATTGGTATGCCAGAGTTCCAAAAAGATGGAAAATTTTCACAAGAACTTTATGACAAAGTCTTGCAAAGTAATCAACTTACTCCTAAGAAATTTGAAGAAAGCATAAGAAATGATTTGCTCATTCAGCAGGTTCGCGATGGACTTCAAAAACTCACATTTATCCCACCAAATAATTTAGCAGAGACGTTAAAAGCATCATCACAACAAAGAGAAATAAGTGTCGCTGAATTTAAAACTAAAGAATATATGGCGAAAGCAAATATTGCTGAAAAAGAGATGCAAGCTTTTTATGATCAAAACAAATCTAAATTTTTAGCACCTGAGCAAGTAAAAGCTGAGTTTGTTGTATTTTCATTAGCAAGTATTCTTCCAACTATTAATGTGACAGAAGATGAAATCAAAACTTTTTATAAAACAAATTCAGATAAATATCAAAATCAACAACAAAGAGAAGCAAGTCATATATTAATAGCAGCTTCAAAAAATGCTGCACCTGCAGAAAAAGCTAAAGCTAAAGCAAAGGCTGAAGAACTTTTGAGTCAAATTCGAAAGAATCCCAAACAATTTGAAGAATTAGCAACGAAATATTCACAAGACCCTGAGTCTGCTAAAAAGGGCGGTGAATTAGGGGCATTTGGTCGCGGTATGATGGTTAAGCCATTTGATGATGCCGTTTTCTCAATGAAAGTGAATGAGATTAGTAATATTGTTGAATCTGATTTTGGTTACCATATTATTAAACTTACCAAGATTATTGGAGAAGGCGGTAGTTTTGATAGCATGAAGCCGCAAATAAAAGCTGAATTAATCTATCAAAAAGGGCAGGAAAAATTTGCAGCTCTTGCCGAAGAGTTTAGTAATAAAGTTTATGAACAATCATCGAGCCTTGATGCTGTTTCAAAAAAATTTAATCTACCTATTCAAAAAACAGATTGGATTAGCCGAAATGATTCAGATAAATTTTTCAAAAATGAAACATTGATGAATGCTTTATATTCAAAAGAATCTATCAAAGATCATAGAAATACTGAAGCCATTGAAGTAACACCTAATAATTTAATTTCTGCGCGCGTAGTAGATTACAAAGCACAATCTACCAAACCTTTTACTGATGTCAAAAAGAATATCGAAGATTATTTAAAATTCGAAGCAGCAAAGAAAACAGTGGCTAGCGAGGGTGAGGCAGCTTTAAAAACTATTAGCGACACTTCACGAAAAATTGATTGGCAGCCAGCAGTTTTAGTGGATCGAAAAAATACTAAAGGTTTAAGCGAGGCTGTTATTAATCATGCATATAAAATGCCTACAGATAAGCTTCCTAGTTATAGTGGTTTTGTTGATGGCAATAATGGATACGTTATTGTTAAAGTAAATAAAGTGTCATTTCCAAATGATAATAATGAAGAAAATAAAAAAGCATTTGCTTTAGATTACACAGAAGCACTAACCTCTGAGTACTTAAGTGCTTATCTTAAGGGATTAAAAGCGAAAGCGAGCGTTTCAGTAAATCAAAAATTCTTTGAAACAGCACAAAAGAATTAATCGATCGAACCTGCGGCAGTAATATTCATGCCGCCATCTACATATGTAATTTCACCTGTAATGCCAGATGCAAGATCGCTACATAAGAACGCTGCTGCATTTCCAACTTCTTCAATCGTAACATTTCGTCTTAAAGCGGCATGCTTTTCATTAAAGCCTATCATACGATCAAAGTCTGCAATACCAGATGCAGCAAGTGTTTTAATAGGACCTGCTGAAACTGCATTAACTCTGATACCCTTTGGTCCCAGACTCTGAGACATGTATCTTACATTAGCTTCTAAACTTGCTTTTGCGAGTCCCATGACATTATAGTTTGGCATTGTTCTTTCAGCGCCTAAGTAACTTAATGTGAGTAAGCTCGCATGTTCACTCAGCATAGGCAAAGCAGCCTTTGCTAATGCTGTAAAACTATAAGAGCTTATATCATGAGCTATTCTGAAATTTTCGCGAGTTGTAGCTTCAACGAAATCACCTTTTAAAGCTTCTTTTGTCACAAAGGCGACTGAATGCACAATCACATCTAACTTATCCCAATGTTTTTTTAAAAGAGGAAATAAGTTGTCGATTTGCTCATCGCTCGAGACATCGCAGGGTAATACAATACTTGAATTAAAATCTTGAGCGAGTTTTTTAACGCGTTCATCATGTTTTTCCATTTGATAGGTGAAAGCTAATTCAGCGCCTTCTCGTTTCATGGCTGAAGCAATACCATAAGCAATAGATCGATCACTTAATAAGCCAAGAATTAAAACGCGTTTACCTTTCAAAAAACCCATGTTGTATCCCTTTATTTTTTTTGATTCTTATTTTTAGGATCAAGTAAATCTCTCAATCCTTCTCCAAGTAAATTATAACCTAGGACTGTAACCAAAATAGCGAGCCCTGGGAATAACGATAACCACCATGCAAATTGAATATATTCTTTGCCATCAGTTAGAATGTTCCCCCATGAAGATTGAGGTGCTTGGACTCCAAGCCCAAGGAAACTTAATCCAGACTCAGTTAAAACAGCACTTGCAATCCCTAAAACAGAGCTTACGATGATGGGTGTTAGACTATTCGGGAGAAGATGTTTATAGATAAGTCTGTAATCTGATGCCCCCATTGCTTCGGCCGCCAATATAAACTCTCTATTTCTCAGGCTCAGAAATTCTGCACGCACAAGGCGGGTTACGCCCATCCAAGATGTTAATCCAATCACAATCATGATATTCCAAATAGAAGGGGTTAAAAAAGCAATGACTGCAAGAATAAGAAAAAAAGTAGGAATAGACAACATAATATCTACAAAGCGCATAATAATTGAATCAATATAACCTCGATAAAAACCAGCAATAGCCCCTAAAAATGTTCCAATCAAGGTAGCAATGCCAACTGCAACAAAGCCTACAAGAAGTGAAATTCTTGATCCATGGAGCATGCGTGAAAAGACATCTCGACCTAGCCCATCAGTCCCCATGAAATGTGAGTAAGAAGGGGGTAAAAGGATCGAATGAATATCAATGTAATTAGGGTCGTAAGGTGAAAGCCACGGAGCGAAAATTGCAACAAAAAGTACGGTAACAATAATAATAAGACCACTTAAGGCTAGTGGATTTTGTGTGAGGTTTTTCAATTTGAAATGCCTCGTCTAATTCTTGGATCTGCCCATGCATAGCCAATGTCTGCGATTAAATTTCCAAATAATGTTAAAACGGATCCAATAGTAAGAATTCCCATTACCACTGGAAAGTCCCTCATTAACACAGCATCGAAAAATAATTTGCCCATACCAGAAATTGCAAAAATAGACTCTCCAATAACAGAACCACCAATTAATCCTGGAATTGATAATCCTATGATAGTGATAAGAGGGAGGAGTGTATTTCTTAGGGCGTGCCCATAGATAACTTTATTTTCTGGCAGGCCTTTTGCGCGAGCAGTCGTAATAAAATCTTGTTGAAGTATATCTAGCATTCCATTTCTGACGTAAAGAGAAATGCTTGCGAGCCCACCTAGGCTTGAAATAGAAACTGGCAATATAAGATGTTTAAACAAATCTACATATTGTGCAATATGACTCATTTTTTCATAACCCGCACTATGAAGGCCTGAAATAGGAAGCCATGAGTGAGTTACGCCAGTCCAATACATCAATAAAAGTGCTAACCAAAAACCAGGTATAGCAAATCCTACAAATACAATAATAGTAATCAGTCGGTCTGGCCATCGGTTTTGGTTTACAGCTGAAACTACGCCTAAAAAAATTGATAGCGCAAAGATGACTAGAAGACCTATTAAATTTATCATCAGTGTTATAGGCAATGCATCTTGAATCATACCTTTAGAAACATTTCCTTTAGCATCTTTAGTTTCCCACAAGACAGGGCGTTGGTGTGAGGCAAAAGAATTTCCAAAGTCTAATTTGACTATACGTTTTAACCATAAACTATATTGAGTCATCAATGGTTTATCTAAGTTATAAAGAGCTCTTAATTTTTGACGGGATTCTTCTGAAGCTTTGGGGTTGAAAGCTGATTCTGATGCAGTAATATCACCAGGCGCTAAATGCATAATAAAAAATGAAATAAGACTAATTCCAATTAACATTGGAATCATCCATAGTAAACGTTTGATGAGATAGTTGAGCATCTTATGGAGCTATTTCATTTCTTCTCAAAGTGGAAGGAATAAACCATTCATATGAATTATACGCAATCCCAGCTGGAGGTGCGGGTGACTCAATACCTTTAATACGCTTATTCATCGCAGTTAAACCATATCCAGCATAAAGATAAATTACTGGACTTTCATTAAGTAAGATTTTTGAAAAAGCATGATAAATTTTTTCACGTTTATCAGGATTTAATTCAGTACGACCTTCTTCAAGCAGTTGATCAACTTCTTTATTGTTGTATCCAATAAAATTAAATTGTCCAGGTTTTTGTTGTGAAGAATGCCATATATTATATTGATCAGGATCAAGTGATAGGCTCCAGCCTAGAATCACCGCATCAAAATCACCTGTTTTGATAAATTGATTTACAAAACTTGCCCATTCGATCACTCTTATTTTTACATCGATACCCACATCTTTGAGTCTTCTTTGTATAAGAACTGCTGTCATCTCTCTTTGTTTATTTTGATTAGTAAGAATCTCAAATGTAAAAGGTTTTCCATCTTTTTCTAAGATGCCATCATGATTTGAATCATTAAAACCCGCTTCATGAAGTAATTTAAGAGCTAGATTTTTATCATAAGGATAGGGATGAAGATTTTTATCACTCCATCGGGTCCCAGGTTTGTAAGGAGAAGCAACAGGCTCACCTAAACCTAAAAGTACCCCATCAATGACTTCTTGTTTATCAAGAGCATAGTTAATTGCTTGTCTTACTTTAATATCATTAAATGGACTATGTTTTAAATTAAAGCCAAGATAGGTATAACTATTTCCAAGTTCTTTATAGAGCGCTAGCTTATTTTTAAGATCAGGCCTCGAAGGTATGACGCGTGCAAATTGAATGGGATTGATATTCATCAGATCAATGTTGTCAGCAATCAATTCTAAAAATTGAGAAGACGTATCAGGAATAAATCTCGAGGTGAGTTGACTTATATTAGGTTCGCCCATCACTGATGAGGGACTCGCTTCCAAAGATAATTTTTCTCCATTAATCCATTGTGTCAATTTGTAGTAACTTGAACCTGTAGGCTTTCTTGAAAAAAAGGTGTGATTGATATCCTCATCTTTAAGGATATGTTTTGGGAGTATTTGAAGTGATGCCCAGCTGTCTAGCGCAGGAGCATAAGCTTTTTTATAATTCACTCGAAATGTGAAAGGGTCAAGTGCTTCAGCTTTATCAACTAGCTTATAGTCAGATCCGTAAGGGGTTCTTGTTTTGTCATCAGTAACAAGTTTCCATGTAAAAAGAACATCATCACTTGTTAAGCTATGGCCATCAGCCCATTGAAGATTTTTTTTTAGATAAAAAGTAATTGTTTTTTGATCTCCAGAAATAGTCCATTTATCTGCTAACTCAGGCGCTAATTCTAAATTTTTGTCATATTTAATAAGTTTATTAAAAATGTTTCCTGATATAGCTGATGAAGCTGAGTCCCCAGCGATCATTGATATAAGATTACTGGGCTCTCCTGACATTGCATCAATTAGTGTCCCACCTTTTTCGCTATTAAAAGTTCCTTCGTAGTTGTAAATAGACACTTTCTTGTCGCTACAAGAAGTTACGTTAAACAACAAGAATACTAATAATAAATATCTGATATACATAAGTTTGGTTAGTTAATTATCTCATTGAAGTCTAAGCGTGGAGCCAATTTGAATATCTGATTCAGTAATTTGATTGATATCTTTTAATTCATTTACAGATAGCCCATATTTCTTTGCTATTTTCGTTAGCGTATCACCTCGTTTTACTTTGTACTTATTAGGCCTTGTTGAATCTTCAGATTTGGTTTCTTTATTAATTTTTGATTCCTCTATATCTTGATTCGCATTAGTTTCTGCACCTTCTTTTTTAGCAACTAATATAATTGTAGAAGGCTTGATTATTTTTTGTGGGTTTAAATCATTTGCTTTAATAAGATCGCTTTCCTCCATATCAAATTTATTTGCAATAGTTTTAATTTTCTCGTTACGTTTGGGTTGATATATATTCCAAGACACTAAGGGCTTGTCATTTTGGCTAAGATTTTTAACAAAGGTATCTGCTGCATTTATAGGTAATATAAGTTGTTGAGTTTTTTCGTTTGTTTTAATGAGTGGCCTTCTATGCTCTGAATTTAGAAGCAAAAATTCATCATAAGAAATTTCTGCGAGATTTGCCGCTAAATCGGCATCTATAAGAGCGGGTGCTTCAACATAAGTAAAATAGGGTTTATTTGGTATTGAGTTTATATAGAGACCATATTGATTTGGATTTAAAACAATATTTTTTATAGCTTGTAGCTTTGGAACGTAGTCTTTTGTCTCAGCAGGTAGTTTAAGATGCGCATAATCTGTCGGTAACCCCTTTGCTCTGTTCTTAGCTATGGCTCGACTTACAGTTCCTTCACCAGCATTATATGCAGCTAATGCAAGATCCCAGGTGCCGAATAATGCATGAAGTTTTTGCAGATAATCGAGAGCTGCATTTGTTGCATCTACCACATTACGTCTTTTATCTTGCCACCAGTCTTGTTTTAAGCCATAGAGCCGTCCTGTAGAAGGAATAAATTGCCAAATACCTACAGCTTTGCTTCTTGAATTTGCAATTGGATTATAGGCGCTCTCTATCATAGGAAGAAGCGCTATTTCTGATGGCATACCTCTTTTTTCAACTTCGCCAACAACGTAAAAAAGATATTTTTGACTTCGATCCATCATTCTTTCTACATATTCAGGGCGTGCCGAATACCAGTCTTCATATTTTTTGGATCTCAAATTATTTTCATCCTTGATTTCAAATCTAGAAAAAATCCGCTGCCATAAATTGATTTCAGCTTTATTAGACTGGAGATTTTGAGTTTTATTAGGTAAGCCTTCCGGATTGAAATTTAATGCATTTAATTTGTTGATTTCCTGATCAAGCACATCATTATCTAAAACGCTAATTTCCTCCCCTAAAGTGTTTCTTTCGGCGAATGCGCTTGTTATTAGTAACAACGAAATAAAAATAAGGGCTAAAAAACGTTTAAATTGTAACGACATGTTAAAACTGATCTTTAAGATCTCTAAGCTTTTTGAATGCTTCTAGAGAGTGACAGTTTAGAAATGGGTTTGTTTTTAATTCCTCATCGAGCGTCGATGGGACAGTGATTTTTAAATGTGATGTAAATTCTCTTCTTAATTTTAGATTCATATCATCAGGCTTTAATGATAGGGCAAATGCAATATTCTTTTTAGTATATTCATGCGCACAATAGATTTTTGTCTTTTTTGGTAAAGCACTTATTTTTCTTAAGGAGTCATACATTTGCTCATGGGTTCCATCGAATATTTTGCCGCACCCACATGCAAATAGGGTATCGCCGCAGAAAAGGTTATTCATATCGTAATAAGCAATATGACCTTGGGTGTGCCCAGGAATTTCAATTATTTTATAGTTTATTTGAAGTTCAGGAATATTAATTTCATCCCCGTTTTTAAGGCTTTTATTGACAAAATCATATTTATCTTTGTAAGGAGCGAAAGTTTTAATATTCGGATATTTTTTTTGAAGCTCTCTAACGCCACCAATATGATCTGCATGGTGATGTGTGATTAAGATGGCGATTAAGCCGAGACTTTTTCTTGCTAAAGTTTCTATAACTGGATTGGCATCACCCGGGTCAACTACAATACTTTTTTTATTGTTATGAATTAACCAAATATAATTATCCTGAAAAGCTTCAATGGGTTCTATATGAATTAATTGATTTTCTCTGTAGCCTGTCATTTGTATTCATAGTAAAGTAATTAGATCATTATAAGATATTTTTTATGCCTAAAATTTCACCACAGGAATGGTTTAATAGCCCTTTAGGCCGATATTTAATCGATTTAGAATATAAATATATAAACCCTGTAGTTGTCGATACATTTGGATTTTATGCGATTCAAATGGGTAATTTTGACATTGATTTCTTGGATCACTCACGTATTCAAAACAAATTCTCGTTAAATTCTAATCATGCTGATTTAATGACTTCGAACGAAGCCCTACCTTTTGATGAGTCTTCGGTTGATTTGCTTATTGCGCCTCATATATTAGAGCAAATGGCTGAGCCTTATGAATTACTCAAAGAGATTCATAGAGTTTTGATGCCTGAAGGACGTCTCATTATTACAGGTTTCAACCCAACAAGCTTGTGGGGATTAAAAAGATTATTGAGTTTTGATATCGACTATCCTTGGAATACTAAGTTTATATCTTTAAGTAAAGTTAAAGAGTGGCTTCCAATTGTAGGTTTAGAAATGGTTGAAGGAAAAATGGGATGCTATGTTCCTCCAATTCAGCAATCATCATGGCTCAGAAGAATACATGTTATGGAAAAATTAGGTGATCGATGGTGGCCTATGCTGGGAGGATTTTATTTTATCGTTATACAAAAAAGGGTGCATGGTATGACACCTATTAAACCTCTTTGGCAAAAGAGACTAATTAAGACACCAATATACTCGGCCCAGAAATCTAAAACTTATAAAGTTGAACCATGAAACCCGAAATCACGATTTATACAGATGGTGCTTGCAGAGGAAATCCAGGTGATGGTGGATGGGGTGCATTACTAATTTATGGAACAAACGAGAAGTCTATTTGCGGCGGTGAAAGAAATACTACAAATAATCGTATGGAGTTATTGGCAGTAATTAAAGCACTCGAGATGATCAAGCAGACATCAGAAATCAAAATATATACCGATTCTACATACGTCCAAAAAGGCATTACAGAGTGGATTCATGTTTGGAAACGTAACCATTGGAAAAATAGTAGTAAAAAAATTATCAAAAATATAGACCTATGGCAAAGGCTTGATGAGTTAGCTTTGGCTCATTCAATCGAATGGCTATGGGTTAAGGGTCATGCAGGTCATGATGGCAATGAAAAAGCAGATCAATTAGCAAATCAAGGCGTTGATAACTTATTTAAGGAATCATAGTGAGGCATATCTTTTTAGACACAGAAACAACTGGGTTGTATGCTAATCAAGGGCATCGAATTATTGAAATTGCTGCAATTGAAATTGTAAATCGCCGACCCACAAACAATTCTTTTCATTTTTATTTAAATCCAGACAGGGAAATAGATCCTGCAGCACAAGAGGTACATGGAATCACTTTAGATTTTTTACAAGATAAACCTAGATTTAGTGAGATTGCTTCTGACTTTATAAAGTTTATAAAAGACGCAACACTTATTATTCATAACGCACCATTTGATGTTGGTTTCATTAACATGGAATTTGGTTTAATCGAAAAGCCACCCATTGAAGAAGCGGTTGCTAATATTATTGATACATTAAAAATGGCTAAAGATATGCGGCCAGGGCAGCGCAATAGCTTAGACGCTTTGTGTCGTTTTTATAACATCGACAATTCTCAAAGAAGTCTTCACGGAGCCTTGTTAGACGCACAACTTTTAGCTGAAGTTTATTTGGCCATGACTCGGGGACAAGAAGATCTTATGATAGATTTTCAATACACCGGATCAGATGTTGTCGGAGAAAAAAATGCCAAACGGCCCGCTAATCTTTTTATTTTAAAGGCTGATGATGAAGAGCTTAAAAAACATGAAGCTTATTTGAATAAAATGAAAGGCGAAAAAAAACTTATTTGGTAATTAAAATTAAATAGCATCAGCCCAACTGTTGGGCGTTTCATACATACGAATCTGTTTGATTTTAAGTTGATGATTAAAGCGTTTGTTGAATTCAACACTTAAGATTCGATAAGCTTCTGATGCCATATTCTCTGCGGTTGGAACAACTGGAAATATTACAGTTTTATGGTTTGGAAGTGTATTTAAGAAATTAACAATTTCCTTGTCGTCTTGATAAACAATAAATGCATGATCCCAGCACTCAACAACTAAATCTTTAATAATTTGTTTTACATCAGAGAAATCAATCACCATACCAAAATCAGAACTTTTATTATCCTGATGAATTGGGCCAGTCACGGTAACCTCTATAGCATAACGATGCCCATGTAAATTTTTACAGTTACTTTTATGATTAGGTATGCGATGTCCTGCGTCAAATTCTAAACGTGTTGTAATATCCATTTATTAAACTTTAAGTCGTCTAAGTAGTTGGCATTTTACCATTGGTAAAATAAAAAGATCTTAAAGTCTTGCGATACGCTGCAAAGCAGGGGGATGAGAATCATAAAATGCCGAATATAATGGATCAGGCGTTAAAGTAGACGCGTTATCTCGATAAAGTTTAACCAGCGAGTCTTTTAAATATTTAGCATTTGAATTTATTTTTGCGTAACGATCTGCTTCGAATTCATTTTGTCTTGAATAAAATGCCATGATTGGCCTTATGAAAAAAATAAAAGTAGGGCCAACCAACATAAAAAGAAGCAAAGCGCTCCCATCAGAAGGAACTGTAATGCCCAACCCATGATAAAACCATAATTGATCTTTTAGGTATCCTAATATAGCAAGGCCAATAAAGCTCACTAAAAACATCATCACAATCCTTTTTTTAACGTGATTATGATGAAAATGTCCAAGTTCATGTGCTAAGACAGCTTCAATTTCATTATGATTAAGACGCTCTAAGAGGGTATCGAAAAATACAATACGCTTATTTTTACCAAATCCTGTGAAATATGCATTGCCATGATTGCTTCTTGCGGACCCGTCCATAACAAATAATCCTTGAGACTTAAACCCACACTTTTTTAATAGCGCGATGATTTTAGTTTTTAAAGTTTTATCTTTTAAAGGTGAAAATTTATTAAAAAAAGGAGCAATCCAGGTAGGGTAGATTGCAAGTATCAAGAGATTAAATAAACTCCAAACCACCCAAAGATAAAACCACCAATAAACCCCAGCATTTTTTAGCATCCACAATGCAATAAATAAAATAGGAAGCCCAAGACATAATCCTAAAATCATCTGTTTAAAAAGGTCCGTAAAAAATAATTTCTTTGTCATTCGATTAAAACCAAATTTTTCATCAATTTTGAATGTTTTGTAATAATTAAAGGGTAAATCGATAAGACTTGTAATAAGCATCACACTCAATATCATCGCAACATCTTTTAATAAAGGCGAAGTATGTGCGTTAAAAAGTTCTGATATTACGCTGATGACTCCACCAACAGTCAGTAGAAGCAATATAAAAGCCTGAATAATCGTATCTTTAAAGCCAAGTTTACTTTTTTCGATTGCATAATTTGCTGCTTTTTGATGGTCTTTGAGACTGATATTTTTTTTAAAGGCATCAGGAACTTTATTTTTATTAAGCGTTATAAAATTAACATGTCTTTTTAAAAGCCATAAATGAATGCTGGTGCTTAAAGTAAGAACTGCGATAAAAGTGTTACGTAGTATTTCGTCCATAATCTCTCTGAATTAAGTTAATATTCTAGTATTCTGTATGAAAACAATCTGGCGTTGTAGATTGTTTCATTCAATTAGTACTATTTTAATGGAAATCATGATGAGTTCTTCGGACGATAATTTAATATGGCTTGATATGGAAATGAGTGGGCTAAATACCGAGACCGATAAAGTGCTCGAAGTTGCAACTGTAGTGACTGATCCAAATCTGAATATCATTGCTGAAGGCCCTGTAATTGTTATTCATCAATCGGATGAAATATTGAATGGCATGGATTTGTGGAATCAGTCTACACATTCAAAATCAGGCTTGATTGAAAAAGTTAAGCAATCATCTTTTGATGAAGCTTATGCTTCAGAAGCAACCATTGAATTTTTAAAAAAATATATTGCTCCGAATAAATCACCTATGTGTGGTAATTCTATATGCCAGGATCGACGATTTATGGCAAAGCATATGCCAATATTAGAAAGTTATTTTCATTATAGAAATCTAGATGTGAGTGTTTTTAAAGAACTTTCTCGTCGATGGAGACCGGCACTCTATCAAGGTTTTAAAAAATCAAGTAAACATGAGGCTTTGTCAGACATATATGAGTCTATTGAAGAATTAAAATATTATCGTGAGCATTTTTTAAAATTATCTTGAAAAACTTATTATACATAGGGTTAGCAGCAGCTATAGGTGCATGGACCCGATGGGGCATAGGTATATTATTAAATACTATGCATCCAATATTTCCATTGGGAACATTGACTGTAAATCTGATAGGTGGATATTTAATGGGAATATCAATGGGTGCTTTTGAATTATTTGGTAAGTTAAGCCCAGATTTAAAGCTTATTATTAATATAGGTTTTTTAGGCGGCCTTACGACCTTTTCAGCTTTTACTGCTGAGGTTTTTCAATTGCTGCAAAAGAATGAGTTTGTTGCCTCACTCATTCTTGTTGCGTTTCACGTCTTTGGCTCTTTATTAATGGCATACCTAGGCTGGCTTACGTTAAGTTTTATTAAGCAGTAACCTATTTAGCAGCTTTTTTCTTCGGAGCCTTCGTTTCAATCATTACGATAGGCTCATCTTTTACTTTATCTTTCTCTTTTTTTTGCCAAGCTGCAGTTTTCTTTGGTGCAGCTTTTTTAGGTTTTTCTTCTATTTCTTTTTTGGCTTTAGGTTTTGATTTGGCTTTTGTTTCAACAAGCTCAAGACCAATAGCCTTTAAATCAACAGGCTTCTCTTCAATTCGCTTTTTAGGCTTTGTAGGTTTTTTAGAGATTTCAGTTGATTTAGCCTCTGTTTTTTCAACTTGAGACACATTAACTTCAGCAATAGGTTTATTTAAAACAGATGAATTTTGATCTGCTAAAGTTTTTTTCTCAAAATCATTTGGCTTTTCGTTAGCTCTAGGATTACGATCTTTATTAAAGCGACCACGTTTATTATTTCGACCTCTTCTGTTGTTATCTTGATTTGATCGTACATTTGGAGAAGATGCATTATCAGAACCTGAAGCTTCATCTGATTGAGAAGGCTGGCCTTCTGCTTGAGGTTGCTTCTTATTATGTTGTTTAAATTTTTGATGGCGATTATTTCTTCCTCGATTGTTGTGATGCGGCCGAGAGCGATTACTTTCTGCTGCTTCAGGTACTTCTAGCTTTTCTTCATGATTATGATTTTCAATATTCTCATCATCACCAGCAATGAGATTTTTAAAGAAACCAAATAATGTTTTATTAGATTTTGCAGATCCAGAAGGAGCAGGGCTATCAGGAATAATGCCTTTTACCAAAGGTTCTTGTTTGGGTTCATTAGAAGCTTGTTTATAGTTTAAAACCTGATTGCCTTCATTTAATGATTCCATCATCTGATAGCTAGGTTTAGATTGGCTCACAATATCATCTTGTTTTGTACTTGATATTGAATAATTAGGAGATTCAAGATGCTTATTAGGAATTAATATAATTTCAACTTTTAAGCGTTGTTCAAGATTGAAAATATCTGAACGTTTTTCATTGAGAAGAAAAGTTGCTACTTCAATAGGCAATTGAGCTGAAATAGTTGCATTATGTTCTTTCATCGACTCTTCTTGAATCATGCGGAGAATATGTAATGCTGTTGACTGAATATCTCTAATTGAACCAGTGCCATTACATTTGGTACATATGCTATTGCTAGACTCTCCAATACTTGGTCGAAGTCTTTGACGAGAAAGTTCAAGTAATCCGAAGCGTGAAATTTTGCCTGTTTGAACTCTTGCACGATCATGATGAAGCGCTTCTCTAAATCGACTTTCTACTTCTCGTTGATTTTTTTGGCTTTCCATATCAATAAAGTCAATAACTACTAAACCACCCAAATCTCGCAGTCTTAGTTGCTTAGCAACTTCTTCAGCAGCTTCAATATTAGTATTGAATGCAGTATGTTCAATATCATTTCCCTTAGTGGCTCTGGATGAGTTTACGTCAATAGACACCAGGGCTTCTGTATGGTCAATCACAATAGCGCCGCCTGATGGCAATCGAACCTCTCTCGAGAAAGCTGATTCAATTTGATGTTCGATTTGAAAGCGTGAAAATAAAGAGACTTCATCTTCGTATAGCTTTACGCGATCTACGTAATTTGGCATAACATGATTCATAAATTGAGTGGCTTGATCATAAATCTCTTGGGTATCTATGAGAATTTCGCCTATCTCAGGATGAAAGTAGTCTCTAATTGCTCGAATCACGAGATTGCCTTCTTGGTAAATTAGAAAAGCACCGGATTGACCTTCAGATGCCTCCTCAATAGCAGTCCATAATTGTTTAAGGTAATTTAAATCCCATTGAAGTTCTTCAAGAGATGATCCTACTCCAGCTGTTCGACCTATAACGCTCATGCCTTCTGGAATGTCTAAATTTGAGAGATGATCGCGGAATTCATTTCGCTCCTCACCTTCAACACGTCTTGAAACACCGCCACCATCAGGATTGTTAGGCATTAATACGATATATCGTCCAGCAAGTGAAAGATAACTGGATAGGGCTGCACCTTTATTACCCCGTTCTTCTTTTGTAACTTGAACGATGATTTCCTGACCTTCTTCAATAACATCTTGAATTCGTGGGCGATTTTGAGTTGATTCTTTAAAGTACTGAGGTGAAATTTCTTTGAAGGGAAGAAAACCATGACGCTCTGTGCCATAGTTAACGAAAGCTGCCTCAAGAGAAGGTTCTATTCTGGTAACGATACCTTTATAAATATTACTTTTCTTTAAAGCACGACTTCCGCGTTCGATATCAAGATCAATTAATTTTTGACCATCTACAATTGCAACTCGCAACTCTTCTGATTGGGTTGCATTAAAAAGCATACGTTTCATTATCTAAAACTCCTACAAGTAGGTTTTAAGATAAAGAATGTATTTCAGCTATTCAGGTGCACATCTAGCTTTAGAGAAAGCCAGCATTTCTCGGGTAAAACTTTTTTATCAAAAAGTTTTAAATTATTTACTTAGTCACATATCTTATTTGTAAGATTGTTGAGCAAAATATTTATGGATCTTTGTTATGTACATGTGCAATAAAACTAAAATATTCTTTAAATTTTTAAACCTTGTTTCAAGGCCGCTACTTAAAATAAGGCGAGCGGAAAAAGCCATAGTAATTTGTTGTCACGGTATAATTCAGCTTAAATTATCTCTTCAATTCAATTGATTAAGAGAGTCTGAACACACCTAGTATAGGGTATAAATCCAATTAAACAAAATATGGCTCAAAATAGTAACGCTAAAAATCTTTTTTCTCATGAAAAAGCCACATTTGTTGTTGTGGATGAAGCAAGTGAAACACAAAAAATTGATAACTTCCTTTTAAAAATTTTAAAAAATGTACCCAAAAGTCACATTTATAAAATTCTCAGAAGTGGTGAAGTTAGGGTAAATAAAAAACGAATCGATACTTCTTATCGTCTTAAAATAGATGATCAAGTTAGGATTCCTCCTATTGCAGTAGAAACGGAGAGGGCGTCTCATGCTATCGAGCCCAAACAGCAACAAACCGCATGGTTAGAAACAAATATTATTTATGAGGATGATGCGTTATTGGCTATCAATAAGCCAAGTGGTTATGCTGTCCACGGTGGTAGTGGACTTAATTTCGGCGTTATAGAGCTGATCCGTCATGCAAGACCTAAAGCTAAGTTTTTAGAACTTGTTCATCGTATTGATCGAGAAACTTCTGGCATTTTATTGATTGCAAAAAAGCGCTCAGCGCTTGTAAACATGCACGATATGATAAGGCATAATCGCATTGAAAAAAAATACATCATGATGGTTCAGGGTGAGTGGGTTGAGCCTAAAAAAACAGTTGAATTAATGCTTAAAAAAACATTCACACAAGTTGGTGAGAGACGTGTCAACGTAACCAATGATGAAGATGACAGTCAAAATCAAATGAGTAAAACTATCTTTTATTTAAAAAAATCTTTGGGACCATACTCTCTTTTAGAAGCTAAGCTTATCACTGGAAGAACGCATCAGTTAAGAGTGCAGCTTGCTCATCTAGGATTTCCTATTTTAGGTGATGATAAGTACGGCGATTTTGCTTTAAATAGAGCGCTCCAAAAAAAAGGG
>RHAY01000061.1 GCA_010031285.1 Methylophilaceae bacterium
CTCCTGGTTTTACTTGTTCAATACCAAGCCACATAGCTTCATAGGTAAGTTTGCATAAACGTTTAGCTTGAATTGAAGTTTCACCTACATGAAACATACGGCTTGTATCGCCATGAAAACCCTCTTTAATAACAGTGATATCAATATTTACAATATCACCCTCTTTAAGTGCTTTTGGCCCTGGAACACCGTGACAGATTTGATGGTTAATAGATGTGCAAATTGATTTTGGATATGGGGAGTGTCCGTCCGGAGCGTAATTGAGCGGGGCAGGAATGGTATTTTGAACATTCACCATATAATCATGACAAAGCTTATCAATTTCTTCAGTGGTAATGCCAGGCTTTACAAAAGGCGTAATAAAATCAAGCACTTCTGATGCTAATTTACCAGCAACACGCATTTTTTCTATTTCTTGGGGATTTTTGATGTGTATTGTCATGATTGCTGCGTTTATATTGCGTTTGAGCCTATTTTTTGTGCTATTATAGCGCGCTTCCTCAGGGATCTTGAGGAAAAAATTTTGCATTACCTAACGTTAGGGTGTCTATCAAGATAGATGTAATTAGGTAATGTTTTTTTAACCCATAACAACGGAGTCAATTATGTCAGTTACTATGCGTCAAATGTTAGAGGCGGGTGTCCATTTCGGCCATCAAACCCGTTACTGGAATCCAAGAATGGCACCATACATTTTTGGTGATAGAAATAAAATTCATATTGTTAACCTAGAAAAAACATTGCCAATGTTTCAAGAAGCTTTGAAGTACATTCGTACGCTTGCTGCGAACAAAGGCCGTATTCTTTTTGTGGGTACTAAAAGACAAGCCCGAGAAATTCTTAAAGAAGAAGCATCTCGTGCGGGTGTGTCTTACGTGAATCATAGATGGCTAGGTGGCATGCTTACAAATTTTAAAACTGTTAGACAATCGATCAAACGTCTTAATGATTACGAAGCTATGCTTCAAGATGGTAGCTTACAAAAGTTTAATAAAAAAGAAGCGTTAGGCTACAAACGCGATTATGAGAAATTACAACGTTCAATTGGTGGCATTAAGGATATGACAGCACTTCCTGATGCTATATTTATTATTGATGTGGGCCATGAAAGTGGCGCTGTAGTGGAAGCAAATAAGCTTGGCATACCCATTATTGGTGTAGTCGATACGAATAACTCCCCTGATGATATTTCTTACGTAATTCCTGGAAATGATGATTCAAGCAGAGCAATTAGGCTTTATGCTCGTGGTATGGCTGATGCCGTGCTAGAAGGGAAGAGCCAAGCATTGAATGAGCTTGCTAAATCAGTATCACAAGAAGAGGAATTTGTAGGAGTATCAAAGTGGCAGAAATAACCGCAAGTATGGTCAAAGACCTTCGTGATCGCACAGACGCACCTATGATGGATTGTAAAAAAGCATTAACAGAAGCAAATGGAGATAGTGCTCGTGCGGAAGAAATACTAAGAGTGCGTTTTGGTAACAAGGCTAGTAAAGCTGCTGGAAGAGTGGCAGCTGAAGGTATTGTGATTGCTTTCGTCGCCAAAGATGGAAAAACAGGAACACTTCTCGAGGTAAATTCAGAAACAGATTTTTGTGCGAAAAATGAAGACTTTCTTAAGTATGCGCATGATCTTGTGTGTGCAGTGAATGAAAAAAATCCAGCAAATATTGAAGCCCTTGCCAATTTGGCAATGTCATCTGGAAATGCTGAAGAAGTCAGAGCTCAGCTTGTTGGGAAAATTGGTGAAAATATTACACCGCGTCGATTTGTTCGTTATCAAACAAATGGCCAAATTGTGAGCTATGTTCATGGTGGAAGAATCGGTGTCCTTTTAGATCTTCAAGGTGGTGACGAAGCTTTAGGTAAAGACTTAGCGATGCATATTGCTGCAAATAAACCAAAAGCACTTAATGCATCAGGAATTGATGCCCAATTGATTGAAGTTGAAAAGCGTGTTGCTATTGAAAAAGCAAAAGAAGCGGGTAAGCCTGAAGCGATGCTTGAAAAAATTGCAGAAGGTACAGTTCAAAAATTCCTTAAGGAAGTGACATTACTTAACCAGCCTTTTGTGAAAGACGATAAAGTTACTATTGAACAATTACTAAAATCTCACAATGCGACAATTAATGCATTTTGCATTTATTCTGTTGGTGAGGGCATAGAAAAAGCAGTAGTTGATTATGCCGCTGAGGTTGCAGCAGCAGCAAAGGTCTGATTTAGAAACAGAAGTTAAAAGGATTGTATGATTTATACAATCCTTTTTTTATGTCTTCTCGTTTAAAATTACGTTAAACTTTATAAAAATTATGATCCAATCTGCTTACAAAAGAGTTTTACTAAAAATTTCAGGTGAGGCCCTTATGGGGGATGATCCTTTTGGTATTAATCAACAGACGATCTCAAATGTAGTCCGCGAAATTAAAGAAGCGCTCGACTTAAAAGTTCAAATAGGTATTGTGATTGGCGGAGGCAATATTTTTAGAGGAGTAGCCTTAGGTGCTGCGGGCATGGATAGAGCAACCGCAGATTACATGGGCATGATGGCAACAGTCATGAATGCGCTCGCTCTGCAAGATGCAATGAAACATGCTGGTATTATTGCTCGTGTTCAATCAGCACTAAATATTGAACAAGTCGCCGAACCTTATATTCGCGGTAAAGCTATGCGTTATTTAGAAGAGGGTAAAGTAACAATTACCCATTGCAGTGTTTAATATATTTAAATCTGGAGCACTAAAAAATATTTTATGTGGACAAAGTGAAGGCACCCTTGTCATGCCTAATGTTCATTGATTAAAGAGGACTATGATGACTGAAGCAATTAAAACAAATGTAAATGAAAAAATGCAAAAATCTTTAGACTCTTTTAAGTCTGATCTTGCAAAAATTAGAACGGGTAGGGCTCATACAGGATTACTTGATCACATTGTGGTTGATTATTATGGATCCATGGTACCTATCAATCAGGTTGCTGGTGTTAATTTAGGCGATGCAAAAACAATTAATGTTCAGCCTTATGAAAAGAATATGGTTGCTAAAGTTGAGAAAGCAATTCGAGACAGTGATCTTGGGCTTAATCCAGCTACATCCGGCGATTTGATTCGTGTTCCATCAGCAAAAGTAGCAATTCGAAATATTAGACGTGATGCAAATGATTCTTTGAAAAAGTCGCTCAAGGAAAAGGCAATTAGTGAGGATGATGAGCGCAGGTCACAAGACGATGTTCAAAAGATTACAGACAAATTTATCGCCGAAATCGATAAGCTGCTTCAATCCAAAGAATCTGAATTGCTCGCTATTTAGTGTTTAATTTCTTTCGCTCATTAAAATCGCAAGACGTATTAGTAGAAAAACCTCAACATATTGCTATTATCATGGATGGCAATGGCAGATGGGCAAAAAAACGTTTTATGCCACGCATTTCAGGACACAGAAAAGGTCTCGAGTCGGTGAGGGCTGTAATCACGCAATGTCAAAAATTAAATATTCCTTTTCTTACCTTATTTGCTTTTAGTACAGAAAATTGGTTAAGACCTACTCAGGAAGTCAATTTTTTAATGACTTTATTTCAAGATTCTCTAAAAAAAGAATCGTCATCTTTAATTAAAAATAATATTCGCTTTAAAGTGATAGGCGATTACAAGCCATTCCCCAAAAAACTAATTAACAAAATAAAAGAACTTGAAAGCCTTACTGAAAAAAATACAGGTCTTACGCTAACTATTGCGATTAATTATGGGGGAAGATGGGATATTCTGAATGCGGTAAACGAATTTCAAAAGAAAAATCATTCAAAAAAATTATTAACCCAAAAAAATCTTACACAAAACCTTTCTTTGAATTTTGCACCAGACCCTGATCTTTTAATAAGAACGGGCGGTGAAAAACGTATTAGCAATTTCTTAATCTGGCAGTTTTCATATACAGAATTCTATTTTACTGAAACTCTGTGGCCTGATTTCAATGAAAAGGCTTTTATGTCTGCACTTATTGAGTTTCAAAAAAGAGAGCGACGATATGGTAAGACAAGTGAGCAGTTATAAATGTTGATATCTCGAATTCTTTCTGCATTTGTGATGCTTTTAGTTTTTTTATCTTCTATGTTTCTATTTTCAGGGCGATATTTTTCTTTTGTGATTTACATTCCTTCGCTACTGGCTCTCTTTGAGTGGTCAAAGCTTTTATATTTTAAATCTCATGAAAAAAAGATTTTTTTACTTATTTCTCTGATTTTAATTTATTTCATAGATCAACATGTTGATGCTGATAATTCAAGACTTATTCTTTTGATAGCTTCTGTTTTTTGGTTATGCATCGCACCTTTATTTTTACTATTTAAAATCAATTTAAAAAATTTCTTTTTGAGTGCATTAATTGGTTGGGTTTTAGTTATGCCACTCATTATTTCATTGAATTATTTAATTCAATTGAGTCCTTGGGTTGTTCTTCTTGTTTTAACGTCTATTTGGCTTGCAGATTCTGGTGCTTATTTTTTTGGTAAACAGTTTGGTAAAAAAAA
>RHAY01000062.1 GCA_010031285.1 Methylophilaceae bacterium
CTTTAGCTAGAAGTCTTAACGGCGTCATTTCTGGTGAGCATGGTATTGGTATTACCAAAATGGAATTTTTAGACGAAAGCACAATTGAGGCATTTGAGAAATATAAAAATAAAGTGGATCCCTATGGGCATTTTAATAAAGGCAAATTACTTCTAGGATCTGGTTTGGAAAATGCTTATACCCCAAGTTTTGGACTCTTAGAGCAAGAGTCAATTATTATGGAACAATCTGCTATCGGAGAAATAGCAGATTCAATTAGCGATTGTTTGAGATGTGGAAAGTGTAAACCCGTATGCACAACACACGTTCCTCGCTCTAATTTACTTTATAGTCCAAGAAATAAAATATTAGCAACATCGCTTCTTATTGAAGCATTTCTGTATGAAGAACAAACAAGGCGAGGTATTTCTATTAAACATTTTGATGAGTTTAATGATGTTGCTGATCATTGCACAGTATGTCATAAATGCTTAAATCCTTGCCCTGTAGATATTGATTTTGGTGATGTTTCAATCGCTATGAGAAACTTTTTAAGAGAACAAGGCAAGCGTCATTTCAGTCCGGGTACTGCTTTGGCTATGAGTTATTTAAATATGAAAGATCCAGTCACCATTAAAATCATGAGAACTCTGATGGTTGATTTTGGATATAAAGCTCAACAAGCAGGACATAACTTATTAAAAAAACTTGGTGGTATTAATTTATTTAAAAATAATCCACCGTCAACAATTGGTAAAGCGCCAATTAAATCTCAGATTGTGCATTTTTTAAATAGACCTATGCCCAAAAATATGCCTACCAAGACATCAAGAGCTCTTCTTGGTATTGAAGATGATAAAGTTGTTCCTGTAATTCGTAATCTGCAAAAAATTAATGAAGATTCAGACGCGGTCTTCTATTTCCCCGGATGTGGATCTGAAAGACTTTTCTCTCAAGTGGGCTTAGCGACTCAAGCGATGTTGTATGAAGTTGGGGCTATTACCGTTCTCCCTCCAGGCTATTTATGCTGTGGCTATCCACAGACATCATCTGGCAATCATGATAAAGGCCAGAAAATAACTTCTGATAATCGTGTGCAATTTCATAGAGTAGCGAATACGCTTAATTATTTAGATATTAAGACGGTGATTGTGTCTTGTGGAACTTGTATGGACCAGTTACAAAAATACGAATTTGAAAAAATATTTCCTGGCTGTAGGTTGTTAGATATTCATGAATACCTCATGGAAAAAGGTATAAAAATGGAAGGTGTATCAGGTACAAGATATATGTACCATGATCCTTGTCATAGTCCAATGAAAACATATGCACCTACTAAAGTTACCAATGCATTGATGAATACAGATGTACCTTTGAATGATCGTTGTTGTGGTGAATCTGGAACCTTTGCTGTTGGTCGGCCAGATATTGCAACGCAAGTAAAAAAGAGAAAACAAGAAGAGATTGAAAAAGGCATTCAGAGGATGGGTGTTGATCAGTCAGGATCATTAGGCGAAGTTAAGATTCTCACATCCTGTCCTTCTTGCTTGCAAGGATTAGCCCGCTATGGGGAAGATACAAATACGTCAGCAGATTACATAGTTGTTGAATTAGCTAAGAATTTATTGGGCTCTAATTGGATGCAAAACTATGTAGAGAGCTCAACCAAGGGTGGTATTGAAAAAATACTTCTATAGCTCCTAAATTGGTATGAATATCCCTGTAGCTAAGTTTTGAATAACTCTTGTAATGCTTCGCTCCATTTTTTCTGAAAGCGTAAAAGCAAGGAAATCCGTTCTACCAATAATTTTTCCAAACTCTCTTTCAAAAGATAGATTGTTTTCTTTTTCGGTTAATTCATTCGCAAGTAAAAAAGGTTTACCAGAAACATCTTTAGCATTAGAGAGTTTCCATACAGCTGTTTCAATATTGCGAGATGCATTGTATAAGAGCTGGGGATCAACTGAATCAAACAAATAAAATTCTTTTTTACCTCCATGCGCTTTGATGAGCATTGTGTAAATACCTACAATAAAAGGGAGAACGCGATCACCTTTATATTCTTCATTAAAAGCAAGATAAATTGCATCCGTGCCTTGAAGATTATTAATGGCCTCAAAATTAAAATTATGATTGCCATTGAATACCCAATTCACCATTTTTTCTGCATCATCTGAAGTGCTTTTCTTGAGCTCGGAAGGATTTCTTTTGTAAAGCTTAATCATGAGCGTCCGTAAGCTTTGGATATTCTCTCTTATCTCGTGATCAGCCATGCGATCGAAATCTGTTTTACCAAGTTGATTGCTAGATTGTCTATCTGGTTCCACTATTTCTTTAGCGTTTAAAAATTGAATCGGGAGATAAATTGACAATAACAAACAAAAAAATACGTAATAAGATTTATTGTTTTTCATTTATTTTTTTTTGAGAAGTAATCTCTCTTGAGGGAAGGTTATTTTAAATTGACTACCTTTACCTATTTGGCTACTTATTTCTATTTGAGCTTGGTGTCGAATACATACATGTTTCACAATTGATAACCCTAATCCAGTTCCACCAGTATTTCTACTTCGATCCGCATCTATCCTAAAGAAGCGTTCTGTAAGTCTTGGGATTAATTTTTCATCAATACCTATACCCGAATCTTGAACTTCAAAAAAAGGTTTTTGATCTTTAATATCCCATATTACTTGAATAGAGCCGCCTTCTTTTGTATAACGTATAGCATTACTCACAAGGTTTAAAAAGGCACTATAAATTTCTTTTTCATATCCTAATAAATAAATATTTTTATTAATGGACATATGAATTTTATGCAATTTTCCAGAAACTAAATCAGAATCCTTTTTTAAGTTTTTAAAGAGCTGAGTCATATCTATTTCTTTTTTTTCTGCAGGCGCCGCATTGGATTCAATAGAGGAAAGTTGAAGCAGGTCTTCAACTAATTTTTTCATTCGATCTGACTGTTCAAGCATCATTTGAAGGTATGGACGTGTTTTAGTATTGAATTCATTTTTCATATCAGAAAGTGTTTCTAAAAATCCAACGATCACAGTCAGAGGTGTTTTTAACTCATGTGAAACATTTGCAATAAAATCACGTTTAATAGAATCATTTTTTTCAAGTTGTGTAATGTCCCTGCAGATAAGAAGTTTTTGACTTGCACCAAAAGGGACTAGAAGTATCTCGAATGATCTGCCTGTATTTCGCCATGAAATTAATTTAAGCGTGCCCTCGTATTTGTTGTCATTGAGGTATTCAGTAAAACTCGTTTCACGTAATAAGTAATTAATAGGCTGATTGATATCTTTAGCTAAATGGATACCGAGCATTTTTTCTGAAGGTTTGTTGCACCATTCAATTTCATTATTCTGATTCAATGCAATAATGCCATCAGGAATAGCTTCCGCTGCTGTCATAAACCTGCCTAGCGTCGTAGTGAGTTCAGATTTGCTCTTTTTTTGTTTTCTGTATTCTCGATAAAGTGTTGCAAAAATTTCTTCCCAGATACCTGATCCATTGGGAATGGTTGATAAATTTGGACTTTTTAGCCATTTGTTTAGACGATAAATCCAATAGACATGGGAAAGTAAATAGAGAAATAGGCATGAGATGAAAAATAATGAAGCAACTTCTATGCTTTTAAATCCCCAAACAATAAGAGATAAAAAAGATACAAGTGATAAAACCCAAAAAGTATTCCAACGGATATCTTGCAATGTTTTTTTCTCGCTAAAAACGTACAAGTATTATAGCGAGTAATGCTCTAAGTGATCTAGGTAAATTCTATTTTGTAGATAGTCTATAGCCCGAGCCGCGAACGGTTTGGATTAAATTTGCATGCTGAGATTGGGCAAGAATATTTCTTAATCTCCTGATATGAACATCCACTGTGCGATCTTCAATGAAAATTTGACTTCCCCAAACTTTATCTAGTAACTGACTTCTTGAGTAAACTCTTTCAGGATTACTCATAAGAAAATGAAGCAGTCTAAATTCTGTTGGACCCATTTCTAATGGCTTATTATTTCCTGTCACTCGATGGGATACGGGATCTAATTCTAAACCGTTAATTGTTAAAAGGTCTTCAGTAAGCTCAGGAGCCTTTCTTCTAAGAACCGCTTTGATTCGAGCATTAAGTTCACGGGGACTAAAAGGCTTTGTAATATAATCATCAGCGCCAACTTCTAAGCCTTTGACTTTATCTAATTCGTCACTACGTGCCGTTAACATAATAATGGGGATTGCTTTTGTTAAAGCATTGCTGCGTAATTTTTTTGCAAAATCTATTCCCGACATACCAGGTAACATCCAATCAAGCAAAATAATATCGGGCAGTGCTTCGCTAATCAGTTTTTCTGCATGCTCGGCACTTATAGCTCTTAGTGGATTATATCCGGCTTGAGAAATATTGAGCGCTAAAAGCTCAAGAATAGGGCTTTCATCTTCAACGATCAGTATATTAGCTTTCATAGTTTCTTTATATTAATAGATTGATTATGATCGTATGACATTAATATGACATTTTAATGACAT
>RHAY01000063.1 GCA_010031285.1 Methylophilaceae bacterium
GGCCCATCTGAAATGAGCTACTTGTTTGATCACTTTATTGATCTCATTGAAAAAAAGAAAACGATCCATGCCAAAGCGTAAAGATATTAAGTCCATACTCATCATCGGTGCAGGCCCTATTGTTATAGGCCAAGCATGCGAGTTTGACTATTCTGGCGCACAAGCCTGTAAAGCACTTCGCGAAGAAGGCTATCGCGTGATCCTGGTGAATTCAAATCCAGCAACGATCATGACGGATCCTGAAATGGCTGATGCAACTTATATCGAACCTATCAATTGGCAGATTGTTGAAAAAATTATTGCCAAAGAAAAACCAGATGCACTGCTTCCTACCATGGGCGGACAAACTGCCCTCAATTGCGCACTCGATTTAGATAAGTTTGGTGTTTTAAAAAAATACAATGTTGAATTAATTGGTGCATCAAAAGAAGCGATTGACAAGGCAGAAGATAGACAAAAATTTAAAGAGGCTATGAATAAAATTGGCTTAGGGTCAGCAAAGTCAGCTATCGCGCATAGTTTAGAAGAAGCTATCCAAGTTCAAGCAGGCATTGGTTATCCAGCCATCATTCGTCCATCATTTACCATGGGAGGAAGTGGCGGCGGTATTGCATATAACCGTGAAGAATTTATAGCGATTTGCGAAAGAGGGCTTGAAGCATCACCTACGAAAGAACTCCTTATCGAAGAGTCTTTGCTAGGATGGAAAGAATATGAGATGGAAGTGGTGCGCGATTCAAAAGATAACTGCATCATCATTTGTTCTATTGAAAATTTAGACCCCATGGGAGTGCATACAGGTGACTCGATTACCGTAGCCCCTGCACAAACGCTTACCGATAAAGAATATCAAATCATGCGTAATGCATCGATTGCGGTTTTAAGAGAAATTGGTGTGGATACAGGGGGCTCTAATGTGCAATTTGCAATCAATCCACAAGATGGACGCATGATTGTGATTGAAATGAATCCTCGTGTCTCGCGTTCATCAGCTTTAGCGTCGAAGGCAACAGGCTTTCCGATTGCAAAAATTGCAGCGAAACTTGCTGTCGGTTTTACATTAGATGAATTAAAAAATGAAATCACAGGTGGTGCAACGCCTGCATCTTTTGAGCCAAGTATTGATTACGTCGTGACAAAAGTACCACGCTTTGCGTTTGAAAAATTCCCACAAGCGGATTCAAGACTCACGACTCAGATGAAGTCGGTAGGCGAAGTGATGGCCATTGGAAGAACTTTCCAAGAGTCTTTTCAAAAAGCATTAAGAGGTCTTGAAATTGGGGTTGATGGTTTAGATGAAAAAACAACCGATCAGGATCTCATTATCAAGGAATTAAGGGAGCCAGGACCTGAGCGTATTTGGTATGTTGGCGATGCATTTAGATTAGGTATGTCCATTGAAGAAGTCTTTGGACACTCAAAGATTGATCCATGGTTCTTGCATCAAATTAAAAACATTATCGATATTGAAAAAGATTTGATAGGCAATTCACTAAATGATTTACCAAAAGAAAATCTATTTCAGTTAAAACAAAAAGGCTTTTCTGATCGAAGACTTGCAACGCTTCTAAAAGTGAAACAAGAAGACATTAGAAATTATCGTCATAAACATAATGTGAGACCGGTCTATAAACGTGTGGATACTTGTGCTGCAGAATTTTCTACGAATACAGCTTATATGTATTCAACCTATGAAGAAGAGTGCGAAGCAAACCCTACGACAAATAAAAAAATTATTGTATTGGGTGGAGGACCTAATCGTATCGGACAAGGCATTGAATTTGATTACTGCTGTGTGCACGCAGCGCTTGCACTTCGTGAAGATGGATTTGAAACGATCATGGTGAACTGTAATCCTGAAACAGTATCCACTGATTACGACACGTCAGACAGACTTTATTTTGAGCCCGTCACACTTGAAGATGTTTTAGAGATTGTGGCCATTGAAAAACCCTTTGGTGTGATTGTACAGTATGGTGGACAAACGCCATTAAAGTTAGCTAAAGATTTGGAAAAAGCAGGTGTACCGATTATTGGCACAACACCTGATGCCATTGATATGGCAGAAGATCGTGAGCGTTTCCAAAAAATGCTCAATTCAATTGGTTTAAAGCAACCCCCAAATCGCACAGCGAGAACTCCGGAAGATGCAATTCGCCTAGCTGAGGAAATTGGTTACCCGCTCGTAGTAAGACCGAGTTATGTGCTAGGTGGTCGCGCGATGGAAATCGTGCACGAGCAAGCGCAACTTGAACGATATATGCGAGAAGCTGTAAAAGTGTCTCATGAGTCGCCCGTGCTTCTTGATCGCTTCTTAAATGATGCGCTTGAAGTGGATGTCGATGCATTATCAGATGGAAAAGACGTCATCATTGGCGGTATTATGGAACACATCGAACAAGCAGGTGTTCACTCAGGCGACTCTGCATGCTCACTACCTCCCTATAGCTTGTCTCAAAAAATTCAAGATGAATTAAGAAAACAAACCATTGAGATGGCAAAAGCACTCAACGTGGTAGGCCTTATGAATGTGCAGTTTGCGATTCAAGGTGAAGTGATTTATGTTTTAGAAGTGAATCCTAGAGCCTCTCGAACAGTCCCTTTTGTATCTAAAGCATGTGGATTGCAGTTAGCTAAAATTGCAGCACGCAGCATGGTGGGTTTAAGTCTTAAGTCACAAAAAGTCACCAAAGAAATTGTGCCTACATTCTTTTCCGTCAAAGAAGCCGTATTCCCGTTCATTAAATTCCCAGGTGTAGATACCATTTTAGGACCTGAGATGAAATCAACAGGTGAAGTGATGGGCCTCGGTAAAACATTTGCAGAAGCGTTTATCAAATCACAACTGGGCTCTTCTACAAAATTACCTAAAGACGGAAAGGCATTTATCAGTGTGCGTCGTGAAGATCATCATAAGGTGATTGAAATTGCAAAATCATTAGATCAATTAGGTTTTGATATTGTGGCTACCAAGGGTACCGCAAAGGCTTTGATGGACGCAGGACTTCATGTTGAGCCAGTTAATAAAGTCGCCGAGGGGAGACCCCACATTGTTGACATGATTAAGAATAATGAGATTTCTTTTATCGTGAATGTGACAGAGGATAAACGTGCGATCGCAGACTCTTATGAGATTAGAAGGTTTGCATTACAAAATAAAGTCACCTATTACACGACCATTGCAGGCGCTAAAGCGGCATGCATTGGCATGAATTTCGTAGAAGAGCTTACCGTCACCCCAATCCAAAGCTTGCATAAAGAGCTTAGTTAAAATACACTCAGTTTTTATAAACCACACTCCATTGAACGAGCGTGGTTTTTGTTTTAATAGGAATGAATATGCTAAAACAAATACCTATGACCACGAAGGGCGCTGAACTTCTTAAGGAAGAACTTCAACGTTTAAAAAGTGTGGATCGTCCAAATATTATCCAAGCAATCTCGGAGGCTAGAGCGCAGGGCGATTTATCTGAGAATGCGGAATACGAGTCTGCGAAAGAGCGTCAAAGTTTTATTGAGGGCCGTATCGCGGAAATCGAAGCAAAATTGTCGAATGCCATGGTCATCGATCCTTCCTCTATTGTGGGTGAGAGTCAATGTGTATTTGGCTCCACGGTTGAAGCGCAGGATCTTGATACTGAGGATATTTTGATATATCAAATTGTAGGTGATGATGAAGCTGATATTAAGCACAAAAAGATCTCGATCAATTCGCCCATTGCGAAAGCTTTTATTGGAAAAGCCGTTGGGGATGTAGCTGAAGTGAATACACCCGGTGGTGCTAAATCTTACGAAATACTCGATATCAAGTATCTATAAATGAAAGCCATTTTTGTATTAAACTAAAAACACAATGAAACAATGGTTAGAAAATTTAGCAGTGATTACCGCAACCTTCTGGATAGGTGGGTTGTGGGTGGTGGGTATTGTGGCTTATGAGTTATTCAAATTGATCCCAGAAGCGCAGCTTGCAGGCAATATTGCAGGACAGCTTTTTCAAATGATGGCTTATGTTGGTATGGCCGCTAGTATTTTTCTTCTGATTCAGCGTGTTTACCAGTTTGGTACGAACGCATTAAAGCAAGGTTTCTTCTGGCTCATTGTACTCATGCTTATTCTTATTTTAATTAGCCATTTGGGCATTAATCCCTTACTCGAAAAATTCAAATTAGAAGCGATGCCAAAAGATGTGATGGAGAGTGTCTTTGCAGATCGATTTGCAACGTGGCATGGCATCTCAAGTATTGCTTATTTGCTTGAGTGTTTCTTGGGTGTTTTTGCTATTCTAAAAATTAGATAATTATTTAGGCAGCACAATCTTAGGCTCTGGCGCCGCACGATAGACAATAATTTGTAAGCCAATATGATGAACGCCTGTCGCTTGAAGTGCCTCACATATTTCGTTCAACATTGATTCGCGAACCGACTTGTCGTCATTTTGGATTTTAATTTTAATCAATTCATGTGCTTTTAAATTAAGATCAACTTCTTTCATGACA
>RHAY01000064.1 GCA_010031285.1 Methylophilaceae bacterium
ATCATCTAAAAAATTAAGTGAAGGTTTGAAGTTTTCTATCGCTTGGTTTTTCCCAGTATTTATTTCATTTAGTTTCATTAGTGGGAAACAAGTACATTATTTACTACCTATTTATCCTGCTTTAGCACTAATAATCGCAAGCCAATTCGATCGCATTAAAAAAATAGCATGGTATGACCATGCAGTGATTGTCATACCATTACTTATTGTGGGCGGCGTATTTTATTATCTAAATATGACACATCGTATTAATGATTTGGCTCCTTGGATGAATGCATTACCTATCCAAAATAGTTTTGTGTTGATATTAGGTGCTTTTCTAATATTCATTTGGAAAACAAAAGATAAAATTTCATTTTTATGGAAACTAGTTACTGCCAATATACTAGTTATCTCTGTTCTTTTTTTAGGCGTGATATATCACACAGGTAATGCTTATGATTTAAGAGAAGTGAGTCGTACATTAAAGACTATTGAGGATAGAGGTTTACCGTTGGCATATTTAGGTAATTACGCAGGCCAATTTGATTTTATTGGAAGACTTAATAATCCACCGCAAGTTTTAACAACTGCTCAACTATTTAATTGGGCAAAAGAACACGAAGAGGGTCGGGTGATTATTATTTTTGATGGTGAACCTGATTTTGAAAAAATAAAACCCGAATTTACATCATGGTATCGAGGTAGTCATATTGCGATATTATCATCAAGCGACATCAATCGTATTTGTAAACCACAGCCAAATCTTTGTATTGAGCATTAGTGAGCACGCCATAAGTACCAACTTGCAATCGTGCGATAGGGTTTCCATGCTTCGCCAGCTGTGAGCAATAATTTAGGTTTTGGCAAAGCATCTAATTTTTTTAAAGCTTGATATCCCTTTTGAATGCCAAGATCATTTGCAGGTAACACATCCAACCTTCCAAGATTGAATATAAGTAGCATTTGAACTGTCCAAATACCCACACCTTTAATAGAACTGAGTCTTTTTATAATTTCATCATCGCTTAAATAAATAATTTCTTTTTCATTAGGGATAATTTTATTGATAGAAGCCTCAGCAATACGAAGAAGTGTTTCAGTTTTTGTTTGAGAAAAACCACTTGCACGAATAAGTATTGGATCTAATTTAACAAGCTCATGTGCTGTTGGAAAATGACCGTTAAATTGAGATAAGAATCTTTGGAAGATGCTTTCAGCTGCTTTGGAATGAAGTTGTTGATAGGCAATCGTTTTTAAAAGAGACTCATAAGGGGATAATTCCGACGAAATTTTTAAATGACAAGTCCCTATTTTTTTTATTAAACCTTCCCAATCTTTATCAAGCCCAGATAAAAATGCGACAGATGATTTAATATAATGATTTGATAGTGTTTTAATTACCAAGGAATTTTTTTGCCATCGTATGCAATAAATTGACCTGATGTTTTGATTGAAAGTTTATTAATTTGATGTTTCATACCAGCAACACTCTCTTCGACATCGATGAGACCATTAGGCCCGCCCATATCTGTTCTGACCCAACCCGGATGAAGTGTAATAAGTAAAAGACCCTTGGGTTTTAAATCAATAGATAAGCTTTTCATAACCATATTTAAAGCAGCTTTACTTGATCGATAAAGGTATTCACCACCACCTGAATTGTCATCGATACTTCCCATCTTACTTGTAAGGGATGCAACCTTTTTCAACTGACCTTTTTTAAGATGAGGAAGAAATGCTTGAGTCATTTTAAATGCGCTAAGTGTATTAACTTTAAAAGCATCAAGCCATGCTTTATAGTCGATATGATCAATCGAGCTATTAGGATAAATGCCTGCATTATTAATAAGAATATCGATCGGTTTCCTAAGCGATTTTGCAAGCTGGTCAACTGATGAAAAATTTGCTACATCAAGTTTATAAATTGAAATGTTTTTAAAATTTGCTTGAAGCTTATGAAGATCATCCTTTTTATTTATCTTTCTCGAACATGCGATGACTTCATACCCATCCTTAGCATATTGTTTAGCGAATTCGAGACCTAAACCCCTATTCGCGCCTGTAATAAGAACAATATATTTAGTGTTAGACATAATAAAAATAAAAAAATGATAAAGGTTTATAATAAATCAAAATCTTTGGGATGTATTGCTATGTTAATAAAGAGATATTGGCTTTTATTTTTACTTTTTATCACTCATTTCACTTATGCAGGTGAGTTTGGTAATTATTGCCTTTTAAGTTTATCTGAAGGCCATTTTCTTAAAACAGACTGTTCGGTGAATTCAATATACAAAGGAAAAGAATACTGTTTTGGTAGCGAAGTCAGCAAAGAAATCTTTTTAAAAACGCCAGATGAGTTCATTAAAAAAGCCGCTGTATTCTACGAAAAAAATAAAGAAGTTGATCGCAAAAAGATTTCACAAGAAGATTTGCTAAAAGAAATCAAAAGTCCTGATTGCGATTTCTCAAATAAAGACTTGGGCTATTTAGATATGAATGGCCTAGATTTAAGTCATTGCAAAATGCTTAATACGAGTGTCTTCGGTGCTAATCTTATAGGTGCTAATTTAGCGAATAGTAATATGCAAAGAGCTTATTTAAATTTAGCGCGCCTTGAAAAAGCTAATTTTTCAGGTGCAAATTTAACTGAAGCTACAATCTTTCAGGCTATTTTTGGAGAAACTAATTTTACTGGTGCTAATTTAACGCGCGCTAGAATGATTGGCACTTTGGGTGCCGTGAATATGTCAGGAGCCACAATTAAGTATGGTCAGTTTGGATTGGATGTGGGTAATCAGCCAATGGGGCAAATGAAATTTGATTCAGTTGGCGGTAAATTTTATAAGGCCAATTTTGAAGGCGCTGATTTAAATATTGCGAGTTTTCTATTTGGTGATTTAAGAGAGGCTAACTTAAAAAATACCAATATGTATCGTGCTGATTTAGGCCAGGCTGATTTAACAGGCGCTGATTTAACGAATGCAGATCTTACAGATGCAAACGTCGATGGCGCAATCTTTACTAATGTGAAAGGTCTTTCAACCGTCAAAGGGTTCTCAACGGTAAAAGGTAAATGTCGCGACTGCGGTATGCCTTAAATATTTGCAATACCTAAACTTAATCGGATAAATAAGTAAGCCATGCGTGATTTTAATCGTTTAATTAAATGCGCTTTATCCCAGTCCTTCAAAAGAATCTCAGTACCGCCTAATTGAATATCTTCTTCAATATTCTTTTTAAGCCGTGAAGCAAAAGATTTATCAAGGACCATAATATTAGCTTCTCGACTTAAAAGAAGGCTAAAAGGATCTATGTTTGATGAACCAATTGTTGACCAAGATCCATCTATGACAGCCACTTTGCTATGCATAAAACTTTTTGTGTATTCAAAAATGGTAATGCCTTCTTTTAAAAATTTTCCATAAAAAGCTCGTGTTGCATTCGATAGAAAATAATCCATCTCGCCTTTTAAAAGAAGCGTGACTGAAACACCTCTTCGAGCAGCATTAATTAAAGCCCTTTCAAATTTTTTACCCGGAATAAAATAAGCATTTGCAATAAGTATTTCATGTTTGGCATTTTGAATTGCATGTAAGTATGCTTTTTCAATATCTTGTCTATGCCGAAAATTATCACGCTCAATAAAGCTCAGCTTTGTTCCATTTGGGAATGATACCGTACTATTTCGAATGTATTTTGGAACGTAAGATTTTTCTAGGTGAGCCCAAGAGACTCTTTTCCAAAGCTTAGTCATACTTTGACTGATAGAATAAACAACAGGCCCTTCTAACTGAGCAGCATAATCGATACGGGGCGCTTTGCCATTGGGTACGTTTGCATCATCAATAATATTTATGCCACCGATATAAGCGATCCTATGATCAATTAAAAACATTTTTCGATGAAGTCGTCTTAATGAAATGCGCTTCATTTGGTAGGGTGAAATTTTAGGATGATAAAAAAGAAAATGAATTTTAGCGGCTTTGATTTCATCGATTACTTTTTGTGAGAGATCACGACTTCCGAATCCATCAAGTAACAAATAAATATCGATATTTCTTTTGGCGGCTTCTTTAAGCGCAGTCAAGATTTTTATACCTGTGACGTCGTGACTAAATATATAAGCCTCTACAAAAATACTTTGCCGAGCTTGCTTAATAGATTGAATCACTGAGGCAAAATAATCTTTACCATTCTTAAGTAATTTAATCTTATTTTCTTTTAGGTAGAAGGGCATGGCTTTATTTTAAGACATAAAAAAAGCGCTTAGGGTTCAACCCCCAAGCGCTTTTGTATGAATAACTAATTCTAGGCTTAGTTAACTGCTGATTTAAGAGCAGCACCTGCTTTGAATGTTGGAGCCTTACGTGCTGGTATTTTAAGTTCTTTACCAGT
>RHAY01000065.1 GCA_010031285.1 Methylophilaceae bacterium
ATAAAACGTTTCTCTTTCCTAATATCGATTATCTTTTCTGCTGGTAACAATTTATTCTGTTCAAGAATAGCATCAATAATTTTGTCCAAATGAACGGAGTATGTTATATGTATTTCTTTTGCAGCAGCCAGTCCGATATTGAACAAGTTAACGCTAAATGAACTCATTTTAAAATCATTGCAATTATACATTGGGTCTTTTTTGTCGTAGGTGTACTCTACTGGAAATTCACCTTTGTCTGTTTTATAGCTATATATGTAAAATAATCCCTCGTCTATAATTATATCGGGTCTATAAGTCGTTTCCCGCTGAGCTTTAATCTCTTTAAGAGTCTTAAAAGTTATTATAGTGTATATAACAGCGGCTATGGCTGATATTATTGTAAATATGGAAACTACTGTTGTCATAAAATTGAGCTTAATTTAATATTAAAGATAAGGAACTCCGATCATGGATAACTTAATTGGTGCAAATGATGTTTTATTTGTTTTATTAGGCGCGATTATGGTGCTTGCTATGCACGCAGGATTTGCATTTTTAGAAGTAGGTACGGTTCGCCATAAAAATCAGGTGAATGCATTAGTTAAAATCCTTGTCGATTTCTCTGTATCGACGCTTGCTTATTTCTTTATTGGTTATGGTATCGCTTATGGGGTCAATTTTTTAACTCCCGCAGAAACTTTGTCTGCTAAAAATGGCTATGAACTCGTTAAGTTTTTCTTCTTACTTACTTTTGCTGCAGCGATTCCTGCCATTATTTCTGGAGGTATTGCTGAGAGAGCAAAATTCAACTCTCAATTAGCAGCTACTTTTGCTTTGGTGGGATTTGTATACCCTTTTTTTGAGGGCATAGCTTGGAATGGTCATTTAGGTGTCCAGTCTTTTCTTGAGGGTCATTTTGGATTTAAATTTCATGACTTTGCAGGGTCGGTTGTTGTTCATGCGATGGGTGGTTGGATTGCTTTAGCAGCCGTTTTATTACTCGGAGCAAGATATGGAAGATACAGTAAAGATGGAAGGCTTCATGCTTACCCACCCTCTAATATTCCTTTTCTCGCGCTAGGCGCTTGGGTTTTAACTGTAGGTTGGTTTGGCTTTAATGTGATGTCAGCGCAAACTGCCAATGGTATCTCAGGGCTAGTTGCAATGAATTCTCTCATGGCATTAGTAGGGGGTACGATCGCAGCGCTCATTGTTGGAAAAAATGACCCTGGTTTTATTCATAATGGACCACTCGCAGGGCTTGTAGCCGTTTGTGCGGGATCAGATATTTTTCACCCTATTGGGGCGCTTATTACGGGTTTAGTTGCAGGCATTCTTTTTGTATGGGCTTTTACGCTCACACAAAATCGTTTAAAGATTGATGATGTTCTAGGAGTATGGCCATTACATGGACTATGTGGCGCATGGGGTGGTATTGCTGCAGGCATTTTTGGCTCTACTTACTTAGGTGGCATGGGCGGTGTGAGTTTTACATCGCAACTCATTGGGACTCTATTAGGTATCGGTATCGCGCTTTTAGGCGGATTTTTAGTTTATGGCATTATTAAGTATTTTTTTGGCATTCGCTTAAGCCAGGAAGAAGAATTTAATGGCGCAGATATTTCGATTCACAAAATTGCAGCTAATACAGAAGATTAGTTCTATCTCTTAAAAGCATCATATGAGGCCATGTTAAAATTTGACATGACCAAATTTCATATCATTATTCCAGCTGCGGGCTCAGGGACCAGAATGGGTTTGAGTCAGCCAAAGCAATATCTTTTAATTCATACACAAACATTGATTGAAAGAGTGGTTAGGGTTTTTGATAATATTTCACTTGTTCATTCAATCCATATTGCACTTCATTCAAATGATGAAATATGGAAAACACTTAATCTTTCTTTTTCATCTAAAGTAAACACTCATTATTGTGGTGGTGGATCACGAGCAGAGACAGTTCTCAATACATTAAAAATAATAAAAGATCATGTAGATCCAAACGATTGGATTTTGGTTCATGATGCAGCACGGCCTGGTATAGAAGAAAAAGATGTAGAGCATTTAATACATGCATTGAAAAATGATTCAGTGGGGGGTCTTTTGGCATATCCGCTAGCAGATACTATAAAAAAATCTGACGAAGAAGATAGAGTGGTTGAATCTCCATCCAGAAAACATTTATGGCAAGCACAAACGCCACAAATGTATCGATATAAAATGCTAAGTGATGCATTAGAAAAATTTGATGGAACTCCAACTGACGAATCTCAAGCAATTGAGCGTTTAGGTGAAAAGCCTAAATTAATTAAAGGTAATTTTAAAAATTTTAAAGTTACTTACCCAGAGGATCTAAATATCCTTGAGCAATTAATAAATAAATAGGCAATTACTATGATAAAAGTCGGACAAGGTTTTGATGTGCACCAATTAGTGAAGGGAAGAAAATGTATTATTGGTGGTGTTGATATTCCATTCCATAAAGGATTGGAGGGTCATTCAGATGCAGATGTTCTTCTTCATGCGATAGCGGATGCCATTCTCGGTGCCGCCGGCTTAGGTGATATTGGAAAACATTTTCCAAATACAGATCCTCTCATTAGAGACATCAATTCAAGAGAAATATTGAAGAAGGTCATTTTGCTCCTTCAGCAAAAAAAATATTCTATTGTAAATATTGATGCCACTGTCATTTGTGAGTTACCAAAATTAGCACCTTATATTGATCAAATTAAAAAAAATATTGCATTGGATTGCAACATAAATATAGATCAAATCAATATCAAAGCAACCACAACTGAAACGCTTGGATTTACTGGAAGAGGAGAAGGTATCGCAGCTCAAGCTATTTGTTTAGTTGAGTCTAATTAAACTCATTCATGTTTAAGTATTTCGAAAAGCTAGTTAATCCATTCCCTGAAGATTTTCTAGTCACGCCACCTAAGACTCTATTACCCTTTATTTGGTCATGTACAAAAAATCTTAGAGGGTTAATTTTATGTATGGCCATATTGACAGCCTTCATCGGAAGTTTTGAAGCTGTTTTATTCTCATACATGGGGTCACTCATTGATTTATTAAATCATTCAAATCGAAACGACTTTTGGACCCAACATTTTTCTCTGCTGGTATTAGCCTCAGTCATTTTAATCTTGAGTACGATTCTTATTTTATTCCAAACATTAATTAAGCACCAATCACTTGCTGGTGCATTTCCTATGCGTATGCGTTGGAATTTCCACCGACTTCTTCTTAATCAAAGTATGAATTTTTATCATAATGAATTTGCAGGAAGGGTTGCTGCAAAAGTTATGCAAACGGCACTTGCAGTCAGGGATTTATGGTTCATTTTGGCCGATATATTAATCTACGTTGTCATTTACTTTCTCACGATGATTTTAGTTGTAGGTAAATTTAATTATGTATTGATGCTTCCTTTTGTGGCATGGGTAATCCTTTATATTTTAGCTTTAATTTATTTTGTACCACGTTTAAGTGAGTTATCAAGAAATCAAGCTGATGCTAGATCTTTAATGACAGGAAGAATTACAGATGCTTATACCAATATAAGCACGATCAAACTCTTTTCACATGCAGGACGAGAAGCTAACTTTGCAAAAGTAGCCATGAGGGAATTTTTAGCGAGTGTAAACAACCAAATGCGACTCGTAAGTTGGATTGAAATTATTAACCACCTATTAAGCATGCTTTTAGTTATAGGTACTGCTTTGGCAGCTATTTGGCTTTGGTCAAGTAATGAAATTATGGTGGGTGTTATTGCCACTTCAACAGCAATGGCGCTTAGGTTAAATGGTATATCGCATTGGGTAATGTGGGAAATGACATCACTATATGAGCATGTAGGAACACTTCAAGATGGGCTCAATACCCTCTCAATGCATCAAGAGATTAAAGATGAAAAAAATGCAAAAGATCTTCAAATAAAAAAAGCTTCAGTTTCATTTCAAAATATAGTTTTTAACTATCCCGCTCAAAAAAAATCTATTATTCAAAATTTTTCTCTGCATATTAAGCCCGGAGAAAAAGTTGGATTAGTTGGAAAATCAGGTTCAGGAAAATCTACGCTCGTAAATTTACTATTAAGATTTTACGATCTTCAAGCAGGAAAGATTATGATTGACAATCAAGATATTTCAAAAGTAAAACAAAATAGCTTAAGAGAAAAAATTGGTATGGTGACGCAAGATACTTCTCTTCTTCATCGTTCTGTTAAAGATAATATTGTTTATGGCAGACCTAATGCGACTCAAAAAGAAATCATACATGCAGCAAAAAGAGCTAAAGCACACGATTTTATAATGCAATTAGAAGATAATT
>RHAY01000066.1 GCA_010031285.1 Methylophilaceae bacterium
ACTGATGTGGGTGAATTAGCGCTTGGTCAAAATATGCTTGTTGGATTTATGCCATGGAATGGTTACAACTTTGAGGATTCAATTTTAATTTCAGAGCGCGTAGTCGCCGAAGATCGATATACATCAATTCATATCGAAGAGTTATCTGTAGTATCTAGAGACACAAAATTAGGTCCAGAAGAAATTACACGCGATATTTCAAATCTTTCAGAAAGAATGCTTGGAAGACTTGATGAGTCAGGCATTATTTATATCGGTGCTGAAGTTGAATCAGGCGATGTGCTTGTAGGTAAAGTCACACCGAAAGGTGAAACACAACTTACACCTGAAGAAAAACTTTTAAGAGCAATCTTTGGTGAAAAAGCTTCTGATGTAAAAGATACAAGTTTGAGAGTGCCAGCGCTCTGAAATTAAAATTGAATCCTCAAAGTTGTAACCATTCCATGGCATAAATCCAACAAGCATATTTTGACCAAGCGCTAATTCACCCACATCAGTAGATGCGCCGTCAGCGATCACATCACCTCTCGCTATCTTGTTGCCTATTCTTACGAGTGGCCTTTGATTGATGTTAGTATTTTGATTTGATCTTGTGTATTTAGTTAGATTGTAAATATCAACGCCAACTTCTCCGTCTGCAGCTTCATCATCGTTTACACGAATCACAATACGTCTTGAATCAACATAATCAACAACGCCACCACGTTTAGCTTGAACTGTTGTGCCAGAGTCAGTTGCTACTGTTCTTTCAATCCCTGTACCTACAACGGCTTTTTCTGCTCTTAAGCAAGGAACTGCTTGACGTTGCATGTTTGCACCCATAAGCGCACGATTTGCATCGTCATGCTCTAGGAATGGAATAAGAGCAGCGGCTACAGAAACAATTTGTCCAGGCGCCACATCCATATATTGAATAGGATCTACTGACGACATCGTAAATTCATTACGGTGACGACATGAAATTAAATCATCTTGAAAATGTCCTTTATTATCAAGTTCTGTATTTGCCTGTGCGATTACAAATTCACTTTCTTCAATTGCAGAAAGGTAATCAATCTTTGCAGTGACTTTTCCATTCTCAACACGTCGATAAGGCGTCTCTAAGAACCCGTATTGATTTGTTCTTGCATAAAGTGCGAGCGAATTAATCAATCCGATGTTTGGACCTTCTGGAGTTTCAATTGGACATACACGGCCATAATGTGTTGAGTGAACGTCACGCACTTCAAAGCCAGCACGCTCTCTTGTTAAACCACCAGGTCCTAATGCTGATACTCTGCGTTTATGTGTAATCTCAGATAATGGGTTAGTTTGATCCATGAATTGAGATAATTGTGATGAACCAAAAAATTCTCTAATCGCGCTTGAGATGGGCTTTGAATTAATTAAATCATGTGGCATTAAGTTATCTGCCTCAGCTTGACTTAATCTTTCCTTAACAGCTCGTTCAACTCGAACAAGTCCTGTTCTAAATTGATTCTCAACAAGCTCACCCACTGAACGAATTCTTCGATTACCTAAATGATCGATATCATCTATTTCACCGCGACCATTGCGCAACTCAATAAGCACACCAATCACAGCCAAAATGTCGTCGTTTGATAAAATGTTTGAGCCAGTTTCACCTTGAGGGCCAACGCGCTTATAAAATCTCTGTAACCAATTTGCATGTTGCTCATAAACTTTTGGATGTGCTCTTCGATTAAATTTCATACGACCTACATTAGATAAGTCATATCGATCTTCATTAAAGAATAGTCCTTTAAATAAAGCTTCAACTGCATCTTCAGTTGGTGGTTCACCGGGTCGCATCATTCGATAAATTGCAACTTTAGCGCTATATTGGTCAGGCACTTCATCTGAAGAAAGTGTTTGAGAAATATAATCACCATGATCTAAATCATTTGAATAAAGGGTATGAATTTGTCCTACGCCTACTTCAATAAATTTATCTAATACTGATTCTGTGATTTCATCGTTTGCATTAGCTATAACTTCGCCTGTATTTTTATCAATGATTGCTTTTGAAATCTTACGGCCTAAAATAAAATCTTTATCTACAGTAATTTTATTCACGCCTGCTTTTTCCATATCGCGAATGTGTTTAACAGTAATGCGTTTGTCTTTTTGGACAATTACATTTCCTCTTTTATCAGCGATATCAAATTTAGCAATTTCTCCTCTCAAGCGATCAGGAACCAACTCAAACTCAATTGATTTTGCAGTCACATGGAATGAATCAAAGTCATAATAGGTTTCTAAAATTTGTTCTGGTGAATAACCTAAAGCTTTTAACAAAATTGTGACTGGCATTTTTCTGCGACGATCCACACGGAAATATAAATAATCTTTAGGATCAAATTCGAAATCTAACCAAGAACCACGGTAAGGAATGATTCTTGCAGAAAATAATAATTTGCCAGAGCTATGGGTTTTACCTCGATCATGCTCAAAGAATACGCCAGGGCTTCTATGAAGTTGAGATACGATTACTCGTTCGGTACCGTTAATAACAAATGAGCCGTTGTCAGTCATAAGCGGAATCTCGCCCATGTACACTTCTTGCTCTTTAATTTCTTTTACTGTTGGTTTTGATGCTTCTTTATCCATAAGAGTTAAACGAACTTTGACTCTTAATGGAACACCGTATGTTAATCCGCGTTGTTGACATTCTTTTACGTCAAACGCTTCTTCACCTAAATTGTAAGTAACAAAATCGAGTCGTGCATTGCCGGAGTGACTTACGATAGGAAATACTGAATTGAATGTAGACTGAAGACCTTCACTTAGTCTTTGTTCAGGATGCGTATTTTTTTGTAAAAAAGCTGCATAAGATTCAAGCTGCATAGTGAGCAAATATGGAATATCTTGCACACGTTCTCTTTTAGCAAAACTTTTTCTAATACGTTTTTTTTCAGTAAAGGAATAGCTCATTGCGTCTCCTGGTGTAATTTTCATAAAACAATAAACTTTTAAAACTTAAGAATATTGTTTTATAAATTTTTATAAGTTTTAACCTAAAAATTATCTAAAACAAAAAATAGCAAAGGCTGACAGCAAGCTGTCAGCCATGCTAATTAGCATTACTTAAGTTCTGCTGTAGCGCCAGCTTCTTTTAATTTAGCTAGTGCTTCATCAGCTGCAGCTTTTGCAACACCTTCTTTAATTGGCTTAGGTGCGCCGTCTACTAAATCTTTAGCTTCTTTTAAGCCAAGACCTGTAATTTCGCGAACAGCTTTAATTACGTTTACTTTGTTGTCGCCTGAAGCAGTCAACATCACTGTAAACTCAGTTTTTTCTGCAGCAGCAGCGCCGCCAGCAGCAGCAGGTGCAGCAGCAACAGCAACAGCAGCAGCAGCAGCTGAAACCTTATTCGGCATTGCTCCTGATTTAATAACAAACTTATCGTTTGATTTGGCAAATTCATTTAGCACTTTAGCAACAGCAACTGGATCAGTTGAGATGCCATACACTATTGGACCTACCATTTCATTGGCTAAGTCAGAGAACGCAGTTCCATCTACGGCTCTTCGAACTAATGTGTTCTTTAAGACGCGAAGATAAACTCCTGATTTTCTGGCTTGAACTCTTAATGCCGTCATTTCGCTTACACCGATACCTCGGTTTTCAGCTAAAACAACTGCTTGAGCGCCCGCGATTTGCTTATTAACTTCAGCAACCACTGCCTTTTTTTGTTCAAGATTAAGACTCAAGGTCTTCTCCTTCCGTTAAATTAAGTATTAAGTAAACTTAATACCAACATTACGGCGACCTCTATCAGGATGCTATCCTTAAGGGGTACCGCCATCTGCGTAGGCTCTAGCAAAAAATCACTAGAATTAGACTTGTGAGCACCTACGGTCTTTGAAAGCTTCACTGATATTTTCATATCAGTGAACCCAAAGTTCTTTTTAAAAAAAGCTTTCGCTTTCTTTTAATTCTTTACACTAAACTTGTTGAATCGATTCTTACACCAGCACCCATCGTGCTAGAAACCGATAATTTTTTTACAAAAATACCTTTTGTTGTTGGTGGTTTAGCCTTATTAATTGCATCAATTAATGCTGCTAAATTGCCTTTTAATTGCTCAACAGAGAATGATGCGCGGCCAATCGTACAATGCACGATACCTCCTTTGTCAGTTCTATATTGAACTTGTCCACCTTTTGCATTTTTAACTGCTGCAGCTGTGTCCGGTGTTACCGTGCCCACTTTTGGATTTGGCATTAAACCCCTTGGGCCTAATACTTGTCCTAATGCTCCAACAACTTTCATAGCATCTGGCGTGGCAATTACTACATCA
>RHAY01000067.1 GCA_010031285.1 Methylophilaceae bacterium
TAAGAAATAATCCGATGATCAATTGTTTGCGATTATTTTTCAATAACCCCCAGTGAGCCCATGTCACAGTCGCACCAGAAGATAAAAGCAAAAGTGTATTTATTGCAGGCAAACCCCAGGCTGCCATCGGTGTAAATTTAGCTACTTCGTAAGTCTTTCCTAATACCACGCCTCCAGGACCCGCAGAAGGCCATGCTCCTGTAAAGCCCTTATACAAAGTAAATTCTGGATCAAAAGAAGCTAACTCCGGAAGTGCAATAATACGAATAAAAAAAAGTGCACCAAAAAAGGCTGTGAAAAAAGCTACTTCGGAAGCAATGAATGTAATCATACCCATTCTAAATGACTTATCTTCCCACTTTGAATACATCCCACCTTCGGATTCAGAAACTACATTCGCCATCCATTTAAATATCATAGCCAATACGACAGATATTCCAAATATCATCATCCATTTACCAGCCGCAAAATTATTCATATTAAAAACGAAGCCAGATAATAAAGATAAGACTCCAGCAGAGAGCATTACTGAATATGAGGCCGAACTAGGCACAAAGTAATGTCCAGATTTTTGAGAATGTGATGCCATTTTTATTCCTTTTTTTTAAATTATTAAAACTATTTAACCTTGTAGCTTTATATTAGCCTATTTTATTTAACTGTATTATAAAATGCATATGAAAGTGTTACAGTTTTTATATCTTGAGGCACATCAGTACTTACATAAAAACGCATGGGAAAAGTCTTTGTTTCTCCAGCTTTTAATTCTTGGCGCTGAAAGCAAAAGCACTCAATCTTTTTAAAATATGGTGATGCTTGACCTGGACTTAAACTAGGGATCGCTTGTCCTGCTAATATTTCACTAGTTATATTTTTTGCTGTAAAAGTTACAACCATAATTTCTCCCGGGTGAACTTTAACACTGCTTTGATTTGGATAAAAATTCCATCCCAATCCTGGCATCACTGTACTTGTAAACTCAACCTTTATCCATCTTGATGCATCTATCTTTAAAGATGTCTGATCTGCTACAGAGTTTGTTTTCCCATTGAGACCTGTAACATTACAAATTAAGTTATACAGGGGCACCAATGAAAAAGCAAAAATTATGGACCCCAAAACCAAACCAATTAACTTTAAAACTAATTTTTTATTTTTTTTGTTTAAATTTTTTTGTTTTAATGTTTCCATAAGACTGCCATGGAAATGGCATACCAAAAGAATGCTGCTACTAAAAAGATAATGCCTAAATTTCTATTTTTTTTTCTAGTTTTCTGATCGACTTTATTTCTAGTTGTCATTTTAAAAAGGCCACAGAAAATCTGCAGCCTTTTGTCCTTTTACTATTTAATCGTCGGTTGCTTTGAAAAGCTGTGATATGGTGGTGGAGATGATAAAGTCCATTCCAAACCTTCCGCACCTTCCCAAACTTTGTCAGTTGCTTTCTTGCCACCTCTTGCACAAGCGATAACGTTATACACGAATAAAATCTGTGATAAACCTAGAATAAATGCACCAACTGAAGAAATTGCATTAAATTCTGCAAACTGAAGTGCGTAATCAGGAATGCGACGTGGCATACCAGCAAGTCCCACAAAGAATTGAGGTAAGAATGTTAGATTAAATGAAATAGCTGTTAGCCAAAAATGTAATTTACCAAGTTTTTCGTTATACATATGACCGGTCATTTTTGGTAGCCAATAATAGACGCCTGCCATAATTCCCATTATTCCCCCTACAAATAAGGTGTAATGAAAATGAGCCACCACGAAATATGAATGGTGATATTGCGCATCTGCTGCAACATCCGCAAGAACCAATCCGGTTAAACCTCCAATACCAAAGAGGATAATCCAGCCTATCGCAAACAACATTGGCGTTTCAAAAGTCAAAGCTCCTTTCCAAATATTTGCAATCCAGCAAAAGAAAAGGACAGCTAATGGAAGTGAAATAGACATGGTACTGTACATAAAATACAGCAAAGCAGGAACAGGCATACCCGCCGTTAGGAAATGATGCGCCCAAACAACAAGGGATAAAATTCCAATTGCTATAAGAGAAAAAACTTGCGCTTTGTAGCCGAAAATTGGTTTTCGTGAAAATGTTTGCAAAATCTGTGGCATGAACCCCCAAACAGGAAGAAGCAAAATATAAACTTCAGGATGTCCAAAAAACCAGAATAGATGTTGAAACAAAATGGGATCTCCTCCACCAGCTGCATCAAAAAAGTGAGTCCCAAAATGACGATCGGTCAGAAGCATTGTTACTGCACCAGCTAACACTGGAATAGTCGCCACAAGTAAGAAAGCTGTTATTAGCCAACCCCAAGCAAATAATGGCATTTTCATTAAGGTCATGCCAGGCGCTCTCATATTAAAAATAGTAACGATAACGTTAATTGAGCCCAAAACAGACGAAACACCTAAGATATGAATTGCAAAGATTGCAAAATCAACGCCCATACCACCTTGAACTGACAAAGGCGCATACAAAGTCCATCCTGTAGCTGCTCCGCCATCCCCTACTCCAAAGAGAGCTAAAATAAAGGGAAGGATCAATAATGTTGCTGCAACTGGAAGAAGCCAAAAACCCCAGTTGTTGATTCGTGGCAGCGCCATGTCAGGGGCGCCAATTTGAAGAGGAATCATCCAGTTCGCAAAACCAGTGGCTGCAGGCATCAAAGCAGCAAAAATCATAATTAGTGCATGATTACCAATTAATTGATTATAAAATTCAGGCTTCATAAGCTGGAGGCCGGGCTGAAATAATTCTGCTCTAACAGCTAGAATCATAAGGCCGCCAACAAAAAACATAATTAAAGAAAAAATTAAATACATTGTTCCAATATCTTTATGATTTGTCGTGGTGAACCAATGCTTCATTCCTTTTGGATGGTCATGATGCTCATCATGATGAACTGCAACTTTTGTACTCATTCTATTTCTCCCAAAATCCTAAATTAAATATTATTGTCTTGCTGCTTTAACTTGCGATGGTTGAAGCACATCACCCACAGAATTTCCTAATCCGTTTCTTTCATACGTAATAACTGCGGCTATATCTGTATCATTCAGGATAGATTTCCATGCTGGCATAACATTTTTACCATTTAAAAGTCTATCTAGGTGACTATCTTTAAGATACTTACCATCTGCGCCAAAGATGGGGCCATTCGCTATTTTACTTCCCGTTAATGCTGGGAATGTTGGAGGCAGGCCTTGACCGCCAGCTTGATGGCAAACTGCACAATTTTTTATATAAACTTCTTTGCCTTTAGCAACTAGATCATCTTTAGACCATTGTTTATCAGCACCTGCATTTGCTGCGGCTAACTTGACCTTTTGATCTTGCGCCCAAGTTTTAAACTCTGCTTCTGAAACCGCTTCAACTACAACAGGCATAAATCCGTGGCCTTTGCCACAAAGTTCTTTACATTGACCACGATAAACACCTGGTTTTTCAATTTTCACCCATGTCTCTCTTAAATATCCAGGAATTGCATCTCGAGCAGAACCAAAAGCTGGTACCCACCAATTGTGAATTACATCGGTAGAAGTCATCAAAAGTCTTACTTTTTTACCGACAGGAAGTACCACACGATTATCTACCTCTAATAAATAATCTTTGCCTTTCGATGCTTTATTATCAATTTGGTCTTGTGGTGTACTTAGATTACTTACAAACTTAATACCTTTTGCTTCACCATCCATATACTCATATTGCCATCTCCATTGTAATCCAGTGACTTTAACCACCATATCAGCATTAGTTTTTGTATCTTCCATAAATACAACACTGTGATAGGCCGGGATACCCATTAAAATAAAATCAATATAGAGAAGAATTGCAAAAGGAAGGATTGTCCAGATTATTTGTGATTTAGTAGATGGGCCTGTTGCTTTTGATGGTTTCTGACCCTTACTTTTTCTATGGTTAATAAGGGAGTAAATCATAATTCCAAGAACTACAATAAAGATAATGCAAACAATAACCATAAACTTATTGTGAACTTCAAGCGTATCAAGCGCCATTGGGGTCGCAGGTGTTGGAAAATTCCATGTGTAGTCTGCAAAAGCAGATGTGCCTGAAAGTACTAAAAATAAACTAAAAAAGACTTTATTCAAAAACTGCATTTTTATCCCTTAAAATTTGAGGATTGTTATTAGGAAGGTTGACTTAAAACTTCACAGACCAAAATCCTAACAATATCCCTTTTTTAAATCAATACAAAAAGTCATAAACATTGAATTTTTTTATACAA
>RHAY01000068.1 GCA_010031285.1 Methylophilaceae bacterium
AAATTTGCCTTTTGCCATAATGTTATCCTTAGATTTTTAACTTATTTTTTATTAACAATTGCTTCTGCTACGTTTCTAGGTGCTTCCGTGTAATGCTTAAATTCCATTGAATATGTTGCTCTACCTTGAGATAAAGAACGCATTGTTGTTGAATATCCAAACATCTCTGCTAATGGAACTTCGGCGCGAATAACTTTGCCAGTTGCATTATCTTCCATACCCTGAATCATGCCGCGCCTAGATGAAAGATCGCCCATCACATCGCCCATATAATCTTCTGGAGTTTCTACCTCAACTGCCATCATAGGCTCTAGAAGGATAGGATCTGCTTTACGCATTCCGTCTTTAAACGCTATGGAAGCTGCCATTTTAAATGCATTTTCGTTTGAGTCAACATCATGGTAAGAGCCATCAAATAGGGTCACTTTAACATCAACAACTGGATAACCTGCAACCACGCCAGCCGGAAGCGTCTCTAAAAGACCCTTCTCTACAGCGGGAATAAATTCACGTGGCACTGTTCCACCTTTAATAGCGTCAATAAATTCAAAACCCTTACCAGCTTCATTAGGTTCCATTTTGAGCCATACATGGCCGTATTGACCTTTACCGCCTGACTGCTTCACGAATTTTCCTTCGATCTCAACTGGTTTCTTGATCGCTTCTCTATATGCTACTTGAGGAGCGCCTACGTTAGCTTCAACGCCAAACTCTCTTTTCATTCGGTCTACAAGAATTTCTAAATGTAGTTCGCCCATACCTGAAATAATGGTTTGATTTGTTTCTTCATCTGTCTTAACTCTAAATGAAGGATCTTCTTGCGCGAGTCTATTTAAAGCTATACCCATTTTCTCTTGGTCAGCTTTTGTTTTAGGTTCAACTGCAACGTGAATCACAGGCTCAGGGAAAATCATTCTTTCAAGAACAACTTCGTTATTGACATCACATAATGTGTCACCCGTCGTAGCTTCTTTAAGCCCTACAGCGGCTGCAATATCTCCAGCACGAACTTCTTTAAGCTCTTCACGCTGATTTGCATGCATCTGAAGAATACGACCAATACGTTCTTTACGGCCTTTGATTGGATTGTAAATTGTATCGCCGGAATTAATGACGCCAGAATAAACACGGAAGAAAATTAATTGGCCCACAAAAGGGTCGGTCATAATTTTAAATGCTAAAGCAGCAAAAGGCTCTTCGTCAGATGCCTTACGAGCTGTAGGTTGACCTTTTGCATCTTCACAAGGGACTGGAGGTACATCTGTAGGTGCAGGCAAATACTCAATCACTGCATCCAACATGGCTTGAACGCCTTTGTTCTTAAAAGCTGAGCCACATAACATTGGCACAATTTCAAAACCGATCGTTCTGATGCGCAAGCCTTTTTTTATTTCTTCTTCACTTAGATCGCCATTTTCTAAGTACTTATTCATTAATTCTTCATTGGCTTCAGCTGCTGCTTCAACCATTTTTTCGCGCCACTCTTTACATGTATCCACTAAATCAGCTGGAATATCACGATAATCAAATTTCATACCTTGAGATGAATCATCCCAATAAATTGCTTTCATCTTAATGAGGTCAACAACGCCTTCGAATTTTTCTTCAGCGCCAATCGGGACTTGAAGAGCGATTGGGTTTGCTTTTAAACGTAGGCGCATTTGATCGTAAACTTTAAAAAAGTTTGCGCCAGCTCTATCCATTTTATTGACGAATGCAAGACGTGGGACTTTGTATTTATTTGCTTGACGCCACACAGTTTCTGACTGAGGTTGAACGCCGCCTACCGCACAGTAAACCATGCATGCACCATCTAGAACGCGCATTGATCGCTCTACTTCAATAGTAAAGTCAACGTGTCCTGGGGTATCGATAATATTAATACGATGTTGATCAAATTGTCCGGCCATACCTTTCCAGAAACAAGTTGTTGCCGCTGAAGTAATAGTAATACCTCGCTCTTGCTCTTGTTCCATCCAGTCCATGGTTGCAGCGCCATCATGCACTTCACCAATTTTATGGTTTACCCCTGTATAAAAAAGAATACGCTCAGTTGTTGTAGTTTTACCTGCATCAATATGCGCGCTAATTCCTATGTTTCTGTATCTATTAATGGGGGTTGTACGAGCCACTTTGAATTACCTTTTAATTATTATGTTTAAAAACGGAAATGTGAGAACGCTTTATTAGCTTCTGCCATTCTATGAACTTCTTCACGTTTTTTCATTGCAGCGCCTTTATTTTCTGAAGCTTCTACAATTTCTGCTGCTAAACGTAAATCCATTGATTTTTCACCTCTTTTACGAGCTGCATCTCTTAGCCATCTCATAGCTAAAGCAACACGTCTTGAAGGTCTAACTTCGACAGGCACTTGGTAGTTAGCACCACCTACTCGTCGACTTTTTACTTCAACAACTGGTCTTAAATTCGTTAATGCGAGAGAAAATACTTCAATAGGATCTTTACCACTTTTCGTTTTAATTTGATCGAATGCGCCGTAAATTAATCTTTCGGCAACGGATTTTTTTCCGCTCGTCATTAATACATTCACAAATTTAGAAACCTCTTGGCTTCCGAATTTTGGATCCTGAAGGATGATTCTTTTGGGAACTTCTCTACGTCTTGGCATATTTTGTTTACCTTAATTTAGTATTCTAAAAACTTAAGCTTCTTTAGGGCGTTTAGCGCCGTATTTAGATCGAGATTGTTTACGATCTTTAACACCGGCAGTATCCAAACTACCTCGAACCATATGGTATCGAACACCTGGTAAGTCTTTTACACGACCGCCTCTTAATAAAACTACAGAGTGTTCCTGTAAATTATGGCCTTCACCACCGATATAACTAATCACTTCGTAACCGTTCGTCAGACGAACTTTAGCCACTTTACGCAAAGCAGAGTTTGGTTTTTTTGGAGTTGTTGTGTAAACACGCGTACACACACCTCTTTTTTGAGGTGAAGCTTCTAGAGCTGGAACTTTGCTCTTACTTTCAACTTTTTTTCGTGGTTTACGAATTAACTGATTAATTGTTGGCATCGCCTAAATCCTTAAATTTCTAACTTACTATTGATGATGACTCTCTGAAATCTCGCGACGAACGCGAAGATCTCAAAAAGCCGCAAATTGTATTTTGGTTCCTGCATAATGTCAACCTATCATTCAGTCGGCGCTTCAATTTCAGGGCTAATTTGAGCCTCTTCAATTGGAGCTTCAATTTGATCGAGCGGGACTTCAACAGGATCGATATCTTCCCCAACAGCCACAGCTTTTCTTGTTTCATGATAAGCCAAACCTGTACCTGCAGGAATTAATCGACCAACAATTACATTCTCTTTGAGTCCTCTTAGGTCATCACGCTTACCTAAAATTGCAGCCTCAGTGAGAACGCGGGTTGTTTCTTGGAACGAAGCAGCTGAAATGAATGAATCTGTTGATAAAGATGCTTTAGTTATACCTAAAAGCACATACTCATACTCTGCTGGTTTTTTGCCTTGTGACAACACCAATTCATTTTCAGTTAATACTTCAGCTCTTTCGACTTGTTCACCTTGAATAAATGAAGTATCACCTGCGTCAGTAATACGAACGCGTCTCAACATTTGTCTTACAATGACTTCAATGTGTTTGTCATTAATCTTAACGCCTTGCAATCTATACACATCTTGAACTTCATCAATGATATATCTTGCTAAAGCTTCTCTGCCTTGAAGACGAAGAATGTCTTGAGGATCCGCAGGCCCATCAACTATCACTTCACCTTTTGTGACCACTTGACCGTCATGCGCTGTTACATGCTTGTCTTTAGGAATTAAAAATTCTTTTGATTCGCCCTCAAGATCTGTAATCACAAGTCTTTGCTTACCCTTGGTGTCTTTACCAAATGAAACTGTGCCTGTGCTTTCAGCTAACATACCTGCATCTTTTGGAGATCTTGCTTCAAATAACTCAGCAACTCTTGGAAGACCGCCGGTAATATCTCTTGTCTTAGAAGATTCTTGTGGAATACGCGCAATCACATCGCCCACTTTGACTTCTTGAGAATCTTTAACTGTAATGATGTAACCAAGTTGGAAAGTTACGTTAACAGATATATCACTTCCTGCTAATTTAACTTCATTACCTGAAGTGTCTAAAATTTTAATTTGAGGTCTCAAGCCTTTTGATTG